>DBDQ01000115.1 GCA_002293665.1 Alistipes sp. UBA928
GCGGTGAGGCCGCTGTGCATGGCGCTCGACACGCGGGGGCCCAGGTCGCGGCCAACGGGGGTTGCGCCCATCAGGCAGATTTGCGGCTTCTCGGCCTCGATGAGTCCGCACAGCACGGCGGCGTGGGGCAGTGTGCGATAGGGAGCGAGTTCGGCCCCTTCGGCCAGCCACACCGTGTCGGTGCCATATTTCGCAAGCTCGGGAGCCACTCCGGCCACTCCGTCGCCTATAACGACAGCTTCGAGTTTCACGCCCAACTCAGTGGCGAGTTCGCGACCCTTGGTGAGCAGTTCCAGCGAGACGTCGGCGACCTTGCCGCCTTCGGTCTCTATATATACAAACAGATTGTTCATATCAACCAAGTGTATGTGTTTCTATCAGTTCAACAATAAGCGCGTCGATCTCGCCCTGAGCGGCGGTGAGGGTCTTCGACTCCTTGGCTTGGAAAACCACGTTTTCGATCTTCTTAACCTTCGTCGGCGAGCCTTCGAGGCCGAGTTGTGACGGATCGGGATCGACGGCGTCGGCTCCCCATTCGACGATCTGAAGGTAGTCGTGTTTTTTCGACAGCTCCTCGGCGAGGGTGCCCGGGCACGCGGCGGCTTCGGTGGGGATGAGCGCGTATTTGTACTTCATGATGCGGCGGGCGTTCTGCGGGCGGCAGTCGGCGGCGCTTCCGTTCACCGTAACCACCAGCGGCAGCGGACACTCCACCACTTCGATGCCGTTTTCAAGACGCCGTCTGATGGTCATCATGCTCCCTTCGAGGCCAAGAATCTCCTCGGCGTAGGTCACCTGGGGCCAACCCAGTTTTTCGGCCACCTGCGAGCCCACCTGTGCGGTGTCGCCGTCGATGGCCTGACGGCCGGCTATGATCATGTCGGGAGCAATCTTTTTGACGGCGCAGGCCAGCGCGTAGGAGGTGGCCAAAGTGTCGGCGCCCGCGAACTTACGGTCGGAGAGGAGCACCCCTCCGTCGGCCCCGCGGAACATGGCGTCGCGTATGATCTCGGCGGCGCGGTGGGGTCCCATCGACAGAATGGTGACGGTCGAACCAGGGAATTTATCTTTGATCCTGAGCGCCTGTTCGAGGGCGTTGAGGTCTTCGGGGTTGAAAATTGCCGGCAGCGCGGCGCGATTGACCGTCCCTTCGGGAGTCATCGCATCCTTGCCCACATTGNNTCGGGCACCTGCTTGGCCAGCACTACAATTTTAAACTCTTTTTTCATAACGTTGAATCTATCTGATTACTGTTTCTTCGCGGTCGGGGCCGACGGAGATTATGGAGACGGGCACGCCGGTGGCCTGCTCGATGTATTCGACGTAGGTTTTGAATTCGGCGGGAAAGTCTTCCCACTTGCGCACGCCGCCTATGTCGGTTCGCCAGCCGGCGAACTCTTTATATACCGGGGTGATATCCTCGTTGGTCTCGAAGGGGAAGTAGGTGAGTTCCTCACTGCCGACTTTGTAGCCCACGCACACGCGGATCGTGTCGAAGTCGTTGAGCACGTCGCCCTTCATCATTATCAGCTTAGTGGTGCCGTTCATCATCACGGCGTACTTCAGCGCCACCATGTCGAGCCAGCCGCATCTGCGGGGGCGGCCCGTCGTGGAGCCGTATTCTGCGCCCACATCACGCATCTTTTGTCCGTCATCGTCGAAAAGCTCGGTCGGGAAAGGGCCGCTGCCCACACGGGTGCAGTAGGCTTTGAATATGCCGTACACCTCGCCTATGCGCCGCGGTGCAACGCCAAGGCCCGTGCAGACCCCTGCGCAGAGCGTGGTCGACGAGGTGACGAACGGATAGGTACCGAAGTCGACGTCGAGCATCGAGCCCTGCGCGCCTTCGGCCAGCATCTTCACACCTCGGTCGAGCATGGCGTTGACCTCGACTTCGCTCTCGATCAGGCGCAGCGAACGCAGCGTGGCGATCCCTTTCATCCATTCGGCTTCGTATTCGGCGATGTCGTATTTGAAGTCTTTGTATTGCGATAGCAGGCCCTCGTGTTTGTGCTTAAGGGCGCCATAGCGCTCCATGAAATGCGGCGAGACGATGTCGCCCACGCGCAGTCCGTTGCGGCCCGTTTTGTCCATGTAGGTCGGGCCGATGCCCTTGAGCGTCGAGCCGATCTTGGAGGCGCCTTTGGCGGCCTCGCTCGCGGCGTCGAGCATGCGGTGGGTGGGCAGGATCAGGTGGGCGCGTTTCGACACGACCAACTTGGAGCGCACCTCGACCCCGGCGGTCTCCAACTTGGCAATCTCGCCCGCCAGGATCACAGGGTCGATAACCACGCCGTTGCCGATGACGTTGGTGCTGCCGTCGCGGAATATTCCCGACGGGATGGTGTGGAGCACATATTTGTCACCATCGAAAATGAGGGTGTGGCCAGCGTTGGGCCCTCCCTGAAAGCGTGCGACCACTTCGTAACCCGGGGTGAGCACATCGACGACTTTTCCTTTGCCTTCGTCGCCCCATTGCATGCCCAACACAACATCTATCTTTTTCATACGTTATCTTTTGATAAGACCGAAAACCGGGCAAAGATAGTGAAAGCCGAGCGCAATTCCAAAATTAATCGTTAACTTCGCGCCATTATGTCCCGAGCGAAAACCATTAGAAAATATCTGATAGCGGCCGTGGTGACCGCGGCGGCTCTCGTGTCGATAACCTCCTACGGGCAGTACAACAAGGCCTGGTTTTTCTGGATGGGTCGTTCGCACCTCGCCGAAAACCGCTACCGCGAGGCGATCTTAATCTACAACGCCCTGCTCAGGGTCGACCCCGAGGATTACGAGGCGTACTTCTTTCGCGGCATAGCCAAAGCAAACCTCGACGACCATCTCGGGGCAGAACAGGACTTCACCACAGCCATCGAGAAGAATCCCGTCTCGACTATGGCCTACCACAACCGCGCCATCACCCGCATGCTGATGGGTAACTACGACGACGCCCTGTCCGACTTCCGCGAGGCGATAGAGCTGCGTCCCGACCTTCCGGCTCCCTATTACAGCCGCGGTTACACCTACCTGATGAACCGACAGTTCGAGGCGGCGATCGAGGATTTCAACACCTACATCTTCCACAACAACCGCGTGGCCGACGCCTACCTGCTGCGAGGTCAGGCGTGGCTACAACTCCGCGACACAGTGCGCGCGATGGAGGACTACAACACCGCCATACGCACTAACACCGAAAATCCCGACGGATACAACCGCCGCGGAGGGATATACATGGAGCAGGGACGCTACCCCGAGGCGCTGTTCGATTTCGAGACGGCAGTGGGGCGCGACTCCACCTACGCGTTCTCCTACTTCAACCGCTCGCTCGCCTACGAAAGGCTGGGCCGTTTTCCCGAGGCAATACGCGACCTCGAGCGGGTGATAGCCATGAACCCCGAAGAGCCGGTGGCCTACTACAACCGCGCCATAGTTCGCTCCAACATAGGCGACTGGCAGGGTGCGCGCGACGACTATTCGCGCGTGGTGGAGCTCTCGCCCGACAACGTGGTGGCGTGGTACAACCGTGCGGGGATACACACCCGTCTGGGCAACCTCGAACAGGCCGTGGCCGACTATTCGCGCGCCATCGACCTCTATCCCGACTTTGCGGCGGCCTACCATGCCCGCTCCGAGTTGCGCTATCTGTTGCGCGACACCCGGGGTGCGCGACAGGACCGCAACACCGGCGACCGCAAGATAGCCGAGTACAAAGGACGGCTTACCGACTCGGTACTCGTGGACTACGCCGACGACGAACAGAACTTCACGCGCCTGCTCTCGTTCGAGACGCGTTTTACGGGTGAGAACTTCGACCGTCTTGTTCCCAACCGCGAGAACCTCGCCCTGCTGCCACTGTTCCGTTTCTCGCTCCACACTCCCGACACCACTCCGCGAATCGGCCCTGTGACATACTATGTTCCAGAGATGGAGGATTTCATCTACAACATGGATATGCCCGACCTTACCTTCACGCGCCAGGAGAGCGATATTCCGGCCGAGAGCGTCATGGAGATCGACCGGGCGCTGGCCGCCAGCATCTCGGGAGGCGACGACAGTTGGCAGACGCTTTTCAAGCGCGGCGTGACACAGTCGCTCGTGAAACAGTTCACCAACTCGGTGGGTACTCTCACCCGCGCCATCGAGGCCAACCCGTCCAACCCCTACCTCTATATCAACCGCTCGACCACACGCGCCGAGATGATCGACTTCATATCGTCGCTCGATGGCGGAGGGATCAGGCGGCTTACCGTGGAGAGCGCTCCCGAGTACAGGATACAGGGCGGCTCGTCGCCCCGCATCTACAACTACGATGAGGCTATCGCCGATCTAAACTCGGCAGCCAAACTGTCGCCCAGCCTTGCCCACATCTACTACAACCGCGCGGGGCTGATGGTGATGTCGAACCGCCTGCCCGAGGCTTTCGACGACTACACGCGCGCCATAGAGATCAATCCCCACTTTGCCGAGGCGTACTACAACCGCGGCCTGGTGCAGATATACATGCGCGACACGCGCAAGGGCTACCTCGATATTTCGAAAGCCGGAGAGTTGGGAATCTCCGCTGCTTATGAACTCATTAACCGTTACAATCCCAATTCCGAACAATAGAAAGTTATGACCGAAAAGTTATCCGGGAGAATTAACGACTCCCTCGTGGCGCGCTGGGGCGCGCTTATCCTCGTCGCGCTGATGATGTTTTTTTGCTACATGTTCGTCGACGTGCTATCGCCGCTCGCCAGTATGCTCGAGACGGCGCGCGGGTGGACGCCCGACACATACGGCACCGTCGTGGGGAGCGAGTATTTCCTCAATGTGTTCGTGCTCTTTCTGATCTTTGCGGGGATCATTCTCGACAAGATGGGGGTTCGTTTCACGGGACTGCTGTCGGCGGGTCTGATGATCGTAGGGGCGGGCATAAAGCTCTATGGCGTGAGCGACTATTTTGTCGGAGGAGGTGTGGGCTACGACTTCTTCTCGTCGTTCTGGACATCGTTCCCGGCGTCGGCAAAGGTGGCGTGCACAGGTTTTGCGATATTCGGCTGCGGTGCAGAGATGGCGGGTGTCACCGTCACCAAAGCTATTGCGAAGTGGTTCGACGGTAAGGAGATGGCCCTGGCGATGGGAACACAGGTGGCGATAGCCCGTTTGGGCGTCTTCGCGGTGTTTACACTCTCGCCGCGCGTTGCGGCTATCGCTCCCGAGAGCGTGGTTCGCCCGGTGGCCGTGGTGGGACTGCTGCTTTGCGTGGGGTTTCTGACATATCTCGTGTTCACCTTCATGGATCGCAAGCTCGACCGGCAACTCGATGCGAGTGGCGAAGGGCCGGCCGAGGAGTTCAAAGTGAGCGATCTGGGCAAGCTTTTTTCGAGTCCGACGTTCATGATCGTCGCGCTGTTGTGCGTGATCTACTATTCGGCGATATTCCCGTTCCAGAAGTTCGCCGTGCCTATGCTTCAGAGTACGTTGGGGATGACGGCGCAGGCGGCTTCCGACCTGTTCCGCTGGTTCCCTATCGGGGCGATGGTCTTCACGCCGCTGCTCGGGGCGTTCCTCGACTTCAGGGGCAAGGGAGCGACGATGCTGATCCTCGGAGCGATTTTGATGGGGGTTTGCCATCTGATCTTTGCGCTGGTGCCGCTTACTCCGGTTATAGCCTACACGGCGATAATACTTTTGGGCATCTCGTTCTCGTTGGTTCCGGCGGCGCTGTGGCCCTCGGTGCCCAAACTGGTCGAGCAGAGGTATCTGGGGTCGGGCTACTCGGTGATCTTCTGGATACAGAACATAGGGCTGTGGGGTTTCCCGATCATCATAGGTTCGGCGTTGCAGGCGGCAAATCCGGGCGTGTCGGAGCAGATTCGCGCCGGGGTCGACGTGTCGTATAACTACACTGTGCCGATGCTGATCTTTGCCAGCCTCGGCGTGCTGGCCTTCATGCTGGGCCTGTGGCTGAAGGTGCTCGACAAAAAGAGAGGTTTCGGTCTCGAGCTTCCCAATGTGAAAAAATAGGCGGAAGTTCGTGAGACCTGCGTCATAGAGAGAGGAGGGGCTGTTACTGCCCCTCTTTTGTTTTTTGCACTAAAAATTATTTCTATCTTTGTGCTACCCAAACTTAATTGTTACAGTTATGCCCAAACTTGTTGCAACGGTAGTTGTTTTGCTGTCGGTGTTTGTTGTTTTAGGCCGGTGTGTAGACCGTGCTTCGGTGACCAGGCCCGATGATTTGCCGACTCAGATCGCATCTGAAACCATGTATGAACCTGAATTCGTGCCTGTGTCCGAGCCTCGATCAGAGGAGCCTGCTTACATGTCTGCGTCAGCGCCGTCGGAGAGAGCCGCCGTGCTGGTGATAGCCAAAGAGACGATGACATTGACGGTGCTCGATGCCGACAGCGTTACCATCGCCTGGTTTCCCGTTGCCGTGGGGATCAACCCCGGCGACAAGACCCGGAAGGGAGACCACAAAACCCCGGAGGGGAGATTCACGGTGGAGAATATTTTGGATGCCTCGCGGTGGACCCATGATTTCGGAGACGGCAAAGGTGAGATAGAAGGGGCCTACGGTTCGCACTACATACGTCTGAGCACCCCGCCCCACACAGGGATCGGTATCCACGGTACGCACGCTCCCGAGTCGATAGGCACGCGCGCCAGCGAGGGGTGTATTCGCCTGCACAACGATCATCTTCTGGAACTGGTGCCGTTGGTTTACGAAGGGCTGCCGGTCGTTATTACCCCCTCGGCGGAGGATATTGCGGTCGATGCGGAGGCGTAGTGTCCGCTGCCGTCGACGTAGTCGATAAATTCGATCAGTATTCTGAACAGCGTGTCGTTATCGTCTTTATCGGCGGGTTTTCGGTGGAATCTGAATGGTTGTGACTTGTTCATGTACCATGCGATACTCAGCGTCACGTATCTGAATGCTTCGTCTGCGCCTGCTTTATCCAGAATTAGGGTAGTGCGGGAAATCGAGGCGGTGACGTAGTTCCTGTACCATTCCTCTGCTGTCGTTTGTAGGGATGAGAGCGGTTTGGGCGGCATCTTTCCTACGAATTTGGGATCCAGTTCGGCTTGTGGGTTGCACTCCGACAAGAGGAATTGAGACAGCATTGCAAACTTCAATGACCCGGTGGAGAGGCCGGTGGTGTTGATGGTTTCGCACTCCTGCAGAAAATTTTGCACGAAGTCTGTCGACACGATCTGCTGTAATAATGGTTTGTCGGAGGGGGAGACGCCCAAAAGCATGCCGGCGGTGTGGAGCATGCGATATATGTTTTTGGCTTCCAGCATACAGACTTCGCCGAGTTCTTCTTTTGTTAAATCCCGCAGCCGTTCGGCCAATGTGTAAGGCGTGAAAGAGGCTGCTTTGAAGACGTCTGTTTCGGACAGCCGGCTTTTTTTGAACAGTGATATCATTTCGTCCCCTGTGACGAGCGGTTTCAGGATTTCCATACAAACTTAGTCTCCACCCCGCCCCAAAGGTGATGGGTAAATGGCAAAAGAAAGCGTGGGCGAATTAACTTGATTTTCGAGAGCAGGCTCTGGTAAGCCTTTGGACTAAAACAAGCAACAGCCCACGCCCATATCGTTTTGGGATATGATGCGTAAAAGGGAACCTCACTTATTCTCGTCCGTAGAAAATTTACCAGATTTGCTCTCGGAGAATAAAGCTAAACACTTTCAGTGTATTTGGGTCGTCGCAAAGGTAATAAAATCTTTGGTTGGATGGCCAAAAGCTTCCTCTTTTTTCGGGCTGTTGCTCTTGACAAAAGTACGCCAATATTTCCAAAAAATGGCTGCCCGTATCAATTATGTTTGGCGTACATTGATGGGTTTTGGCTGTCGTAGCGCTGTGGTATTGATGCGTGATGTTGCATGAAAAAAGACCTGAAACTTTTAAACACGAGGGATTGTTGCGGTTGTTATATTATGGCTTTAAAAAAATCAGCAATCTGTCGAGTTGACAGATCGCTGATCTTCGAGCCGCAAGCCGGACTTGAACCGGCGACCTCTTCATTACGAGTGAAACGCTCTACCAACTGAGCTATTGCGGCGACTTCGGGGGGCAAAAGTAGTAAATTATTATTACTTTTGCAAAATTAATAATCATCGGCGATGATCACTTTTCTCGTCTGTTTGGCGCTGCTCACGGGGGCGTACTTTGTCTATGGACGCTATCTCGAACGGGTGGCGGGCATCGACCCTGCGCGGGCGGTTCCGTCGGCTGCGCGGTTCGACGGGGTGGACTATGTGCCGATGCCGCGGTGGAAAACTTTCCTCATCCAGTTGCTCAACATCGCCGGGCTTGGGCCCGTTTTCGGGGCAATCCTCGGCGCGGCCTACGGGCCGGTGGCGTTTTTGTGGATCACCTTCGGGGGGATATTTTTCGGGGCGATGCACGATTTTCTGTCGGCGGTGATGTCGCTGCGCAGCGACGGACGCAGCCTGCCCGAGATTGTGGGCGAAAACCTCGGGGTGGGGGTAAAACAGGTCATGAGGCTATTCTCGCTGCTGCTGATGGTGCTGGTGGGGGCGGTGTTCATGTCGCAGCCTGCCGAGTTGCTTGCTTGGAAGATCCCGATGGCGGAGGCGACCGCGGGTATGGGAGCGGTCAACGGGCTTCCGGGGAACGTGTTGGTTTTTCTGGGCGTCATCCTGGTCTACTATGTGATAGCCACACTGCTGCCGGTCGACAAACTTATCGGGCGCATATATCCGCTGTTCGGGGGGCTGCTGTTCTTCATGGCGGGAGCGATCTTCGTGGCTTTGGTGGCGGGCGGGTACTCGATTCCGGAGCTGACTTCGCTTAAAAATTATCTGCCCGACGCGGCGGCGTTTCCAATAGTACCCACGCTATTTGTGACGATAGCGTGTGGGGCGATCTCGGGGTTCCATGCCACGCAGTCTCCGCTCATGGCGCGCTGTCTGCGTAACGAGCGCGAGGCTCGGAGCGTGTTTTTCGGTGGTATGATTACCGAGAGCATAATTACCCTCATCTGGGCCGCCATCGCAATGGCTTTCTGGGGCGGGGTGCAGGGCTTGAACGAAACCCTTGCGGCGAACGGCAACAAGGCAGCGCTGCTTGTGGACATTATCTCGCGGCAGACGCTGGGCGGGTGGCTGTCGTGGCTCGTGATCGGCGGGGTGATAGCGGCGGCGATAACTTCGGGCGACACGGCGTTCCGGTCGGCAAGGCTCATTGTGGCCGATTTCGCGCGGGTCGACCAGCGGCCCCTGTGGAAACGGGTGGCGGTGAGTGTGCCGCTCTTTGCGCTGGGGCTGTGCATCATTCTGCTCATGGATTTCCGCACTATGTGGAGCTACTTCGCGTGGATGAACCAGGCGCTGTCGGTTATCACCCTTTGGGCGATCTCGGCGTGGTTGTGGCAGCGGCGCAAGCCTTTCTGGATCGCGGCTTTACCCTCCGTGGCGATGACCTACATCTGTTCGAGCTATGCTTTTTTATCGCCGATAATGTTCGGATTGTCGAACACCACGGCGGCCTATCTTTGGGGCGGGGGGGTGACCTTCACGATCTCGATATTTTTTATCTTAACCATACGACACCGCGATGCCACACGTATCTCTTGACCCTACTCCCGATCAGACTTTCCGGATCGTCGCCACTGACGACCCGGCCGGGCTCTACGACTTTCGCCGCGTCCTCGACGAATCGCGTAAGCGTGAACGCGCAGGCGACATAGAGGGGGCGTGCAATGTGCGCTACGACGCTTTCCGGCGACTATACGATATGCTGCCCGAGGGTGAGGAGACGATCCTCGACTGGCACGATCCTGCCTCCCGCGCCGCCATCGAACTGGCGTGGTTTTCGGCCATAGACCACTTTTTGGTCGGCGACTGGGAGATGGCTGCCGGAATATTCGAACTGATCCTGGAGATCGACCCCGAAGACCATCTCGAAGCGACTACGCCCCTTGCCTACACCTACATCGCGATGGATGAGCTCGACTCGTTCGACGAGATAATCAACGACATCAGCGACAAACACGCTGACAAACAGATACTGCTGCTGTGGAGCGAATGGCGGCGCGGCGGACGCCTGCCCGATGGTACGCTCCAGCGTTTCCGCACCCGTTTTGCCCCCTGTTACCGCGAGTTTACGGCGCCCGACCACCCCGTTACGCCCGAATACCTTGCCGATATAGATTCCGACCATCCTTCGCCCGAGGCGCTTGCCCGCGAACTGTGGCTCCAGACCGAACACCTGTGGCTGCTCTTCCCCGACTTTATCGAGGCTCTTCGCAAATGACATACGAGTGGGGAGACGACCGGCGGTTCAACAGCTACTCGCGATATTTTCGCGAGACGATGGGTGGGCGTGTGCAGAAGGTGGCTATCAATGCGGGGTTCACCTGTCCGAATCGTGACGGGACGGTGGGGGTCGGCGGGTGTACTTTCTGCAACAACGAGGCGTTCACACCGTCGTATTGCCAGCCGTCGAAGAGCATCACACAGCAGATAGACGAGGGGATAGAGTTCCACTCGCGCCGCTATCGAAAAGCCGGGCGCTATCTTGCCTATTTTCAATCCTTCTCGAACACCTATGCGCCGCTCGATACACTGCTCGGAATTTACGGCGAGGCACTGGCTCATCCTCAGGTTGCGGGGATAGTGGTGGGTACGCGGCCTGACTGCGTGGATGAGGAGAAACTCGACTGGTTCGCCTCGCTGGCCCGGGACCACTACGTGGCGATCGAGTACGGCATCGAATCGACTTACGACGCCACGCTGAGGGTCATCAACCGCGGCCATGACTTTGCCACGGCGCGCCGTGCGGTGGAGATGACGGCCGAGCGGGGCCTGCACATCGGGGCACACTTCATTTTGGGATTTCCGGGCGAGACCGACGGGATGCTGCTGGCGCAGGCCGATACGATCAACTCGCTGCCGCTCACGACGGTGAAATTCCACCAATTGCAACTTTTTCGCGGCACGCCGATGGCCGAGGAGTGGGAGCGCGCGCCCGAGCGGTTCGTGTTTCGCGGGATGGAGGAGTACATTGACTTTTTCATTGATATATTGCGCCGCCTGCGCCCGACGCTTGTGATCGAACGTTTCGCGGGCGAGGCTCCTCCGCGCCATCGTGTGGGTAGCGACTGGGGTCTGGTGCGCAATGAGGAGCTTGCCGCGCGTCTCGACCGGCGACTTTCTGAACTCGGGGTTTGGCAGGGTGATCTTTGTGTTTGAATAGGGGGATTGGGTTTTTGATACGCCGGCGATGGTTTTTGGGGATAAATGTATTATCTTTGGCGGGACAGGACTAATTCCAAACTATTTTGATTATGAAAAGGTCAATTATCGGTGTTTTATGTGCGGTGAGTCTTGTGGCTCTATTTGCGGGATGCGATGTTGAAGAGGGGCCTGTGCTTCCTTTGGAATTACTTGATGCAGTGGCAGGCATGGATAAAACCGATATTATCCACAGAGTTTACATCGTGTCAGGCAATGGCGGATATCGCATTGTGTACCCCCGAAAAATCAATGTTATTCCGTTGGATTTTCCAGGAGGTCTCGCTGCTCCCGAGGTCGATTATTCAACAAGAATTCTATATATACATATCGACAGTGACGATAATATTGTCATCGAGCGTCGGCTATTGACCGACGAACATGTCAGTGGACTCTTTATGGTTCAGGACTCCAAAGGGCAGAGACGGATTTTCTCGGTACACCAACGAAGGACAGGTGGTGGTTTAGTGGATTTAGATGATATTGAAGACAGGCTTCTGAACGATCCGGATTATTGGCAGGAGTGAAAAATCTCTGAAAAACAGGGGCGGCCACATCAGGCCGTCCCTGTTTCTTACGTTTTGGTGGAGAGAGATCAATATCCCGGATTTTGTTTCCAGTTAGTGTTGACGTTCATCACCTCGGTGGGGACGGGGTAGATGCGGCGGAATTTCTCGGTGAAGCCCTGCGGGTAGAGCAGTTTGCGGAAGCCCCAGTCGTTTTCGTACATGCCGAAACGGATCAGGTCGTTGCGCCTCCATGCCTCGTCGGTGAATTCGCGTGCGCGTTCGTCGAGCAGTTCTTCCAGCGTTGCCTTGCCTGTGAGCACCGGAGCTCCCACGTAGGCCCTGATCTGGTTGATAAGCGACTCGGCGGTGTCGCCGTTGGTGGCGGTGGCTCCGCGGAGCAGTGCCTCGGCCTTCATCAGCAGGATGTCGGCGTAGCGGAACACCGGCACGTCGTTGCTCTGCTGGCGGTTGTTGGCGGCGTTCACCTCGGTGTCCATGTAGAACTTGATCGAGCGGAAGCCCATCGTGCGTCCTTTCTGGTCGTTGCCGCAGTCGAGGCGTTCGGCGGCGCCGGGCTCGGTGCGAAGGATTATATCGCGGGTGAACTCCATGTGCCACTCGAAAGTGTCGTTGGCGTCGGGGCCGTTGTAATCCTGGTCGATACCGCGCTTCGAGGTTTTGATCATGAAGGGACGGGTGGTCTCCTGATAGTTCTCCCAGTAGTACTGTTTGCCGGTGAGCCAGATGTCGTTGCGACGGTCGCCCGGCAGGTTGAACTTGTCGAAGAACTCGGGAAGCACGCGCAGGGTACCGCCGACGCTCTGGGGCAGGGGGCCGAACTGTTTTTGGGCGCTGCGGCAGATCCAGTGACGGCCGTAGTACATGCCGTGCTGTTTGACGCGGTCGTAGGGAATGGCGAAGATAAAGTCCTTGATGTGGGGCCCGTTGTTGGGGCGGAACTTAACCATGAAGTCGTCCGACAAATTGTATTTGCCTGCCTTGATGACGTCGTCGCACACGGCCACGAGGTCGTTTAGCTTGGGGTTGGCGTCGGAGGCGTTGTAGGTTGCCACGTCGTCGTTGGAGTAAACCGCCCAGTTGAGGTAGAGTTTGGCGAGCACTGCGTCGGCCATGTAGCGCGTCGGCTTGCCGTAGGTCGTGGCGTCGACGTTGGTGGGGAGTTTGTCGCGGATGGCGAGCATCTCAGACTCGATGAACTTGGTGATCTCGGAGCGGGACGCACGTTCGGGCTGCTCCTTGACGAGACCCGTGACGAGGGGCACCGATCCGAAGTTGTCCATCAGCAGGAAGTAGAAATATGCTCTCATGGCGCGGATCGAGGCTGCGATGGCGCTCTCGTCGTCGTCGATAATGGAGAGCACGGTGTTGCACGAAGTGATGCCCGACATGGGGGCGTTCCACAGCGGTGCGAACCACGGGTTGTAGGGTGTCCACGAGTGCATGCAAAGCTGCACGAACTGTCCGCCGTCGTACCAGTCGTTACCAAAGGCGACGCTCGTTGCCTCGTCGGACGAGTTGGTGTGAACCATCCACTGCTGCGACCCGCGGCAGGCGTTGTAGACGTCGGCCGACGCCGCCTCGACAGCTTCGGCGGTGGCGGGAAACTCGGTGAGCTGCGATTTGATCGGCACGTCGAGGTCCATACATCCCGCGAGCGCCGTGCCCAGTACCAGGGCCGATATGATGAATCTTTTCATGAGATTATCGTTTTTTTAAGGGTTAGAAACTGATATTTGCTCCCAGCATGAACGTGCGGGTCTTGGGATATGTCTGCCGGTTGTCGATGCCAGGGGTCAGACCGCCCATGTAGACCTCGGGGTCGAGTCCCTTGTAGCCGGTGATGGTGAGCAGGTTGTTGCCGTTGATGTAGAGTCGCAGATTCTTGATATTCTTGCCCAGCGAACCGAAGTCGTAGGAGAGTGTGAGCGATGAGAGACGGAAGTAGTCGCCTTTCTCGAGGTAGCGATCCGACAGGAAGTGCGCTTTGTCGTCGGTCGGTTTCTCGGTTTGGGCGGCGCTGGCGAGCAGGTTGTACATGCCGCTGTATAACACCACGTTGGAGTAGCGTGCGCGCGTGGCGTTCATGATCAGGTTGCCCGTCACGCCTTGGAAGAATGCCGCGAGCGAGAGTTTCTTGTAGCGCAGAGTGTTGCTCCAGCCGAATGTGAGTTTCGGCTGCGCGTTGCCCGTGCAGCGCTGGTCGCTGCGGTCGGGAGTGAGGGTGGTGCCCACGTGCTTGCCGTCGGCGTCGTAGTCGTTGAACATCGAGATGCCGTCGTCGTTGTAGCCGACCCACTCCCACAGATAGAACTGCCCGATGGGAGAACCCTCCATGATGCGCTGCGAGTGGATGTAGGACTGTCCGGCGCCGCTCAGGTTGGCCGTTTCGATGTAATCGACAGAAAACTCGCTGTTGGAGATTCTCTCCACCACGTTCCTGTTGTGCGACAGGTTGAGGCCGGTGCTCCATTCGAAGTTGCGGGTGCGCACGGGCACGGCGTTGAGCGTCAGTTCGACACCCTTGTTGCTGATCTCGCCCACGTTGGCCGTCATCGTGTTGTAGAGGTACTGCGTGGTGGAGACGGTGTAGTTGTAAATCAGGTCTTTGGTGTCTTTTTTATACCACTCGATCGAGCCCGAGAGGCGGTTCTTGAAGAAAGCGAAGTCGAGACCCACGTTGAGCATCGCCGTGCGCTCCCACTTGAGATTGGGGTTGTCGTTGGCAATGGGCCCGAGGGTGTGGGCCTGGTTGCCGGCCGAGTCGGTGTACCATCCCGTGGAGCCGTAGCGGCGGATGGCGGTGAAGGCGTCGAACCCGAGCGAGTTGCCGCTCACGCCGTAGCCCACTCTCAGTTTGAGGTCGTCGAAGATGCGGGCGTTCCTCAGGAAGGGCTCGTCGGAGATTCTCCATGCCACCGATGCCGACGGGAAAGTTGCCCAGCGGTTGTTCTTTCCGAAAGCCGACGAACCGTCGCGGCGGATAGTGGCCTGGAACAGGTATTTACCGGCGTAGGAGTAGTTGATACGTCCGAAGAGCGAGATCATACGGAGCGTCGACAGGTAGTGGGTACCGAAACAGCCCTGAGTCCAGTCTTCGTTGCGTGGGGTGTCGGCCACCATGGCGTTGCCCATGCTGAGGTTGTAGTAGAGCAGCGCGTCGTCGTAGAACCCCGTGGCGGCGGCGCGGAAACCGTCGTTGTCGTTGCTCTCCTCCCACGAGTAGCCCGCCATTGCACCTATCTTGTGGAATTGGCCGAAGGTTTTGCTATAATTGATGTAGGTTTCGAGCGTCTTCTTTTCGTTCTCCACCGAGCCGCGGATCGCTTTTGCTTCGGTTTCGAGGCGCGAGTGGTTGGAGTAGTATTTGTTGTAGAGCCGCTGTTCGTTCTGGTACGACAGGTCGAGGTCCCAGGTGAGCCCTTCCATAATCCGGAGCGACGCTTTTCCGACTCCCTGAAGGCGTTTGGTCTTTGTGAAGTCGGTGTTCTCGCGAATGAGCGACACGGGGTTGTAGTACTGCGAGCGCGAGGGGTGCTCCCACCACGATCCGTCCTCGTTCCTGATGTTGGAGTAGGGAAGGAAGTAGAGCATAGCGTCGTAGACACTCCTGCCGTCGATGGTGTGGGGCACGTCGTTCTGGAGCGTGAGGCTCGCGTTGACGTTCATCGACAGGGTCAGGCGATCGTTCAGCGTTTTGGTCTCGACGAACGAGCGGCCTATGAAACGTTCCATGTCGGTGCCGAGGATCACGCCCTGGTTTTTGGTGTAGTTGACGCTCGCGTTGAACGAGGTCTTTTCGGTGCTGCCGGCCAGCGACACGTTGTGGTTCATAGACAATCCCGTGCGCTGCGTTTCGCGCTGCCAGTCGGTGTTGGCTTTGTGGTCTTCGGCCGGTTCCATCGAGAAACCATTGTCCAGGGCGTACTGGCGGTGTTCGTCGGCCGTCATCATCCTGAGTCTTTTGGCCACCTGGTCGACGGCCACGTAGCCGCTGTAATTGACGCTCGTGCGATCGCTCCTGCCGCGTTTAGTGGTGACGATGATAACGCCGTTGGCGGCTTTCGAGCCGTAGATGGCGGTGGCCGAGGCGTCGCGCAGAACGTCCATGCTCTCGATGTCGTCGGGCGCGATCATGGCCAGCGACACTCCCGGTATGCCGTCGATTACGTAGTAGGGCTCCATGGCGGCTCCCTCGCGGAATGTCGACGCCCCGCGGAGAGTAACCGAGGGTGTGGCGTTGGGGTCGCTGCTCTGGGAGATGGAGAGACCCGACACCTTGCCCTGGAGCAGTTGCGCGGGCGAGGTGAAGACACCCACGTTGAGCTCTTCCGAACGGATGGTGGCGATGGAGCTCGTCACGTCCTTGCGGTTCATGTCGCCGTAGCCGATTACCACCACCTCGTCGAGGGTGATGTTGTCGGGCTCGAGGACGACGGTCATGCCGGGCGTCGCGGCGGCCTGGAGTTCGACGTAGCCGATGAACGAGATGTTGAGGATTTCGCCTGGTGCAACGTCTTTCAGGGTGAACGATCCGTCGACACCCGAGATGGCTCCCCGGTTGGTGTCGCCCACCATCACGCGCGCACCCACTACGGGAGCGCCCGAGGCGTCGGTCACCCTGCCGGTGATCTCTTTCGATTGCCCGGGGGTTTGCCCGGTGGCCTCCGGGGTGATCCCGTCGGCCGGCCCCGCCGTTACGAGTGTGACAGAAGCTGTCGCCAGGCACATCCCGAGGGCTGCGATTCTCAGATAATTAGCCCATTTCCGACTGATTGCGTCTTGTTTGATCATAATTTTTCACAGATTTTAGGTTTTTCAGGGGTTGGCCCGGCGCAGATGCCGTACTTCCCGCTGTCTTATCGGGACACATATCGGGGCAAATTCTTCCCCTGTTTTTTTGAAATTTTTTACGATCGGGCATAATGAAGGCCGGCCCCCGCGAAAAAAAGGAGGGCCGGCCTTCATCCAATCAATCTTTATAACTAGAGTACTAAATTTTGAAAAATTGCGAGAGCCTCGCGGCGGTCTGGTTTTGTGGCTTACCTCACCGGGGTGATGCTGATCGGCAAAAGGATGCGTACCCGGGTGCTTACTCTTTGTCTGGTCGAACGGATGAATCTTGTTTTCATGGCTTTTAATTTTTTATCGGTTAAACTTAATTTGTTTTGTTCTCTCTTTGCCCTGACATAAAACCAACACCGCGCCAAACTCGTTAATGTACTGTGTTACAATCGATTGTTGTAAATGACCGCCGGGCGATCTGTAAAATATTTTTACACCGCTGCGCCTCCTTTTTACAAAAGAGACAGGAGTGCGATATTTTTGTTATTTTTGCGGCTCACAGGCTTATGAAGAAGTATGGAGTATAATTTTCGAGAAATAGAGCCGCGCTGGCAGAAAGAGTGGGGCCGGCGGGGAACATACAGGGTGGAGGTCGACGCGACAAGGCCCAAATACTATGTGTTGGACATGTTCCCCTACCCGAGCGGAGCGGGCCTCCATGTGGGTCATCCGTTGGGATATATCGCTTCCGACATTTACACGCGCTATAAGAGGTTGAACGGTTTCAATGTGCTCCACCCGATGGGTTTCGACGCCTTCGGTCTGCCCGCCGAGCAGTACGCCATACAGACCGGACAGCATCCGGCCACAACCACGGCGGCCAACATTGCCCGTTATCGCGAGCAGATGGACAAGCTGGGTTTCAGCTACGACTGGGATCGCTGTGTGGAGACTTGCGACCCGGCCTACTACAAATGGACGCAGTGGGCGTTCGTGCAGATGTTCGAGAGCTACTATTGCCGCGATGAGAATCAGGCGCGGCCAATTGCCGAACTTCTACCTGTGTTCGAGGAGCATGGCAACGAAGGTCTCAACGCCGCCTGTACCGCGGAGATGAGTTTTACGGCGGAAGAGTGGCGGGCGATGAGCGAGGCGGAAAAAGCCGACGTGCTGATGAATTATCGACTCGCCTACCGCGCCTCGACGATGGTTAACTGGTGCGAGGCGCTGGGTACGGTGCTGGCCAACGACGAGGTGAAGGATGGTCTGAGTGAGCGCGGCGGCCACCCCGTCGAGCAGAAACGCATGCAGCAGTGGCTACTCAGGGTGAGCGCCTACGCTGAGAGGCTGTTGGGCGGGCTCGACGATCTCAGTTGGAGTGAGTCGCTCAAGGAGATACAGCGTAACTGGATTGGCAAGAGCACCGGGGCGCAGATGTTTTTCGATATAAAGGGCGGCGACCAAAAGCTCGAAGTCTTTACCACGCGTCCCGACACGATCTACGGTGTGACCTTCATGGTGCTTGCGCCCGAACATGAATATCTGAGCTGGCTGCCGACCCCGGAACAACGTGCCGCCGTAGACGAATATATCGCCGCCTCGAAGAAACGCTCGGAGAGGGAGCGCATAGCCGACACTAAAAGGGTGACGGGGGTGTTTACGGGTGCATATGCGGTGAACCCTTTCACGGGCGGGGAGATACCCGTTTACATCAGCGACTACGTGTTGGCCGGTTACGGCACGGGCGCGATCATGGCAGTACCGGGTCACGACAGCCGCGACTGGGCCTTTGCCCGGCAGTTCGATCTGCCGATTATTCCCGTTGTCGAGGGTGGCAACGTGGAGGAGGCGAGCTACGACGCCAAAGAGGGGCGCATGATAAACTCGGGTATCATAGACGGTCTCGACGTGAAGGAGGCGATCGTGCGGATGTTCGGCGAGGTGGAGCAGCGCGGCTTGGGTAAACTGAAGGTCAACTACCGCCTGCGCGACGCCATATTCTCACGCCAAAGATATTGGGGCGAGCCGATTCCTATTTGCTACAAGGAGGGTATTCCCACGGCGCTGCCGCTCGAGGCACTGCCGTTGGAGCTGCCGCCGGTGAGCGATTTTTCGCCCTCGAAAACGGGTGAACCGCCCCTTGCGCGTGTGAAGGATTGGACTTACGACGGCTGGCCCTTGGAGGCGAGCACCATGCCGGGGTTCGCGGGGTCGAGCGCCTACTATCTGCGCTACATGGATCCGCATAACTCACAGGCGCTCGTGTCGCGCGAGGCAGATGAATATTGGCGCGATGTCGATCTCTACATCGGCGGCATTGAGCATGCCACGGGCCACCTGATATACTCGCGCTTTTGGGACAAATTTTTGTTCGATATCGGCGCGGTGGTCGATCAGGAGCCGTTCAAAAAGTTGGTTAATCAGGGGATGATACAGGGGCGGTCGAATTTTGTGTATCGCGACAAGGCGAGCGGCAAGTTCATCTCTCTCGGTCTGATCGGAGATTACGACACACAGGAGATACATGTCGACGTCAACATGGTGCGTAACGACGTGCTCGACATCGAGGCTTTCCGCGCTTGGAGGCCCGAGTTCGCGAATGCCGAGTTCGTTTTGGAGAATGGCCGCTACGTTTGCGGCTGGGCGATCGAGAAGATGTCGAAAAGCATGTATAACGTGGTGAATCCCGACCAGATCGTTGCGGATTACGGTGCCGATACACTGCGTATGTACGAGATGTTCCTCGGGCCGCTCGAAGCGTCGAAGCCTTGGGACACCAACGGCATCGACGGTGTGCATAAATTCCTGCGCAGATTCTGGCGACTTTTCTTCAAAAATTCCGAAGGCGATTCCTTCGAGATTTCGGAAGAGGCTCCAACCTCGGCAGAGTTGAAGACGCTCCACAAGACGATCAAAAAGGTGCGCGAGGACATAGAGAATTTCTCGTTCAACACCTCTGTGGCAGCATTTATGATATGCCTCAACGAACTGGGCGCATGCAACAAGCGCGCCGTGCTCGAACCGCTCACGATCCTATTGGCACCATTCGTGCCGCATATTACCGAGGAGCTTTGGTCGCGGTTGGGTCACACGACCACGATATTCGACGAGCGGATGCCAGAGTACGATCCTGCCTGCCTTGTGGAGAGCGAGTTCGAGTACCCGGTGTCGGTCAACGGCAAGCTGAGGTTTAAAAAGACGCTGCCGCTCGACCTCGACCGCGCCGCGATCGAGACCGCCGTGCTGGCCGACGAGGGAGCGCAAAAATGGCTTGAGGGCCGCGCGCCGAAAAAGATGGTCGTCGTTCCCGGAAAGATTGTTAACATAGTGATATGATAAAGAATATCGAATGGGGGCGGCTCCTCAAGGAGTACACCCTGATCCATTTGGGGTGTATTCTATACGCTTTCACCTGGGCCGGCATCATTCAGGCGGCGCACGGTATCGGCGGCGGGGCGAGCGGTTTGGCGTTGCTAATACAGTACGCCACGGGCATTCCGATGGGCATCAGCTACATTGTCATCAACGGTGCGTTGGTGGTGCTGTCGCTCATTATCGTGGGGCGCGGTTTCGGCCTTAAGACGATTTTTGCGATCGCCTCGATCGCGCTGTGGCTCAATTTGTTCGGTGCGCTGATCCCCGACAATCTGCTGGGGCTGGCCGACGACAAACTGCTGTCGGCGATCCTTGCGGGTGCTCTGAGCGGCATTGCCGTGGGGATATGCCTGTTGCAGGGGGGCAGCACGGGCGGTACCGACATTGTGGCGATGATCATCAACAAGTTTCGCCGTGTGGCCTACGGACGTGTGGTGATGGTGTCGGACTTCACGATCATCGGCGCCTCGTGGTTTATATACCACGCCCGGCCCGACGTCGACAACGCGCTGGCGATGATAATCTACGGCTACGTCTTAGTGGCGGTGTTCACCTACACGGTCGACACGATGCTGGCGGGCAACAAACAGTCGTCGCAGATATTCATCTTCTCGAAGTTCTACACCGAGATCGCCGATGAGATCACCCGTAATCTCCACCGCGGGGTGACGATACTCGACGGCGAGGGAGCCTACACCGGCCAGCCCACCAAGATGCTTGTCGTGCTGTGCCGCAAGCAGGAGACGAGCAACATACTGCGCGCTGTGAAACAGCTCGACCCCGAGGCGTTCGTATCGGTGGGCAGTGTGATGGGAGTTTACGGCAAGGGATTCGAGGATTTCGAAATTAAAACCAAAAAGGTGAAGAAAGATGCGTAGAACGATCATTCTGTTGACGCTGTGTTTCGTACATTTCACTCTGGCCGGTCAGAATGGGACGATCGTCGAGCCGTTTTCGAACGAAGATGTGGTTCTCACCCCGTCGTGGGTGAAACAGCGCGAAGAGTTGAACACTGCATTCCTGAAGTCGCTCGATCCCGACCGGTTGCTGCACAATTTCAGGGTCAACGCATCGCTGCCGTCGGACGCCGAGCCTCTGGAGGGTTGGGAGGCCCCCTCGATCGGGTTGCGGGGACACTATGTCGGCCACTATCTTTCGGCGCTTTCGGCGCTGGTGGGCAGATACGACGATCCCGAACTGAGGCAGAGGCTGGAATATATGATCGACGAGTTGGACAAGTGCCGGCAAACTTTCGGGAACGGCTACCTGAGCGCCTTTCCCGAGAGCGATTTCGATGTTTTGGAGACGCGGTTTACCGGAGTTTGGGCTCCGTACTATACATATAACAAGATCATGCAGGGCCTGCTCGACACATACGTCAACACGGGCAACGGGAAAGCTCTGGAGATGGTGACCGGCATGGCTGAGTGGGCGGGCCGCCGGATGGCGCGACTCGGCAGGGAGGCGATCGAAAGAATGATGTACACGGTGCAGGCCAACCCCCAGAACGAGATGGGAGCGATGAACGAGGTGCTGTATGAACTCTACAAAATATCGGGTGACCAGCAGCATCTGGCTCTGGCCGGATTGTTCGATCCCGACTGGTTCGCCACACCTCTCTCGGAGGGAGTCGATATTTTGTCGGGACTCCATTCGAATACCCATCTGGCCCTTGTCAACGGATTTGCGCAACGCTGGTCGATAACGGACGAGACGAAGTACCGCGACGCGGCGGTGAACTTTTGGAACATGCTGATCGGGCACCACGCCTGGGCGAATGGATCGAGCAGCGGTCCGCGTCCGAACGCCACCACCCCGACGTCGCTCACGGCGGAGCATTGGGACGATGCCGACCGGCTCGGTCATTTCACGAAAGAGATAGCCGAGAGCTGCGTGTCGCACAATACCCAAAAGTTGACGGCGTACCTGTTTTCTATGACGGCAGATCCCGAATACGCCGATTCGTACATGAACATGTTTTACAACGCCGTTCTGCCTGTTCAGAGTCACGCGCACGGCTCTTATGTGTATCATCTGCCGCTGGGTTCGCCCCGCAATAAAAAATATCTGAAGGACAACGATTTTTTCTGTTGCAGCGGGTCGAGCCTCGAGGCGTTTTCGAGGCTTAATGCTAACATATATTTCCACGACGCGGAGGCGGTTTGGGTGAATCTTTACGTCCCGTCGAGGGTGACGTGGAGAGAGAAGGGCGTAGTGTTGGAACAGTCGGGGAATTTCCCGAGAGAGATGAGGGTCGGCCTGTCGGTCTCGGCAGAACGGGAAACGGCGTTTGCGATGCGGCTGCTCGTCCCGTCGTGGTCCGACGGCGTGGACGTGTGGGTGAACGGCGAGAAGGTGGATGTGAGGACGACGGGGGCGGAGTATGTGGAACTTGGCCTAAAATGGAGAGACGGCGACAGGGTGGAGGTGGAGTTCCATCCCGGTTTCCATGTGAAACCGCTGCCCGACCGGGAGGATGTTTTCGCCGTGTGCTATGGCCCTATGATGTTGGCGTTCGAGACGAGGAGCGAAGTGATCCTGAAAGGCGACGTCGAAGAGGTTGTGAATAATCTGTCGGTCGCGTGCGACGGTGACGAGGGCACTTTCAACCTGTCGAACGGCGGGAAAACATACACGCTCCGTCCGATGTTCGACATCGACGAGCAGTCTTACGGAGTGTACGCAGCGATAAGAAATTATTGACGAACATGAAATACAAAAGACATCTGATAACCGCGGCGCTGCCTTACGCGAACGGCGGGATACATATCGGCCATCTGGCGGGGGTTTATATCCCGGCCGACATCTACGCGCGCTACCTGCGGGGACGGGGCGAGGAGGTTGTGTGGGTTTGCGGGAGCGACGAGCACGGCGTGCCCATCACCATCAAGGCGCGCAACGAAGGTACGACGCCTCAGGCGATAGTGGATCGCTATCATGAACTGATAAAGCGTTCGTTCGAGGGGTTGGGCATGTCGATGGACATCTACTCGCGCACGACTTCGCCGACGCATGCGCAGACGGCGAGCGGTTTTTTTCGCACGCTTTACGACAAGGGGGAGTTTCTGGAGAGCACCTCGCAGCAATACTTCGATCCCGAGGCGGGGATATTTCTGGCCGACAGATACATCACGGGGACGTGCCCGAAGTGCAGCGCGCCAGGGGCCTACGGCGACCAGTGTGAGAAGTGCGGATCGTCGCTTGCGGCAACCGAACTGATCGACCCGCGAAGCGCGGTGTCGGGTGCGACGCCAGTGTTGCGCGATACCAAACACTGGTATCTGCCACTGGATAAACACGAGGCGTTCCTGCGCGAGTGGATTCTCGATGGGCACAAGGAGTGGAAGAGTAACGTCTATGGCCAGTGCAAGAGCTGGCTCGACGGGGGTCTTCAGCCGCGCGCCGTGAGCCGCGACCTTGACTGGGGTATTCCGGTGCCCGTCGAAGGGGCCGAGGGGAAGGTGCTTTACGTGTGGTTCGACGCGCCGATCGGCTATATATCCGCCACACGCGAGTTGTTGCCCGACGAATGGGAGAAGTATTGGAAAGACTCCGAAACGCATCTGGTGCACTTTATCGGCAAAGATAACATCGTGTTCCACTGCATAATGTTCCCGGCGATGCTGCGCGCGCATGGAGAATACATCCTGCCCGACAACGTTCCCGCGAACGAGTTTTTGAACCTCGAGGGCGACAAAATTTCGACTTCGCGCGGCTGGGCGGTGTGGCTCCACGAATATCTCGAGGAGTTTCCCGGCAAGCAGGATGTGCTGCGCTACGTGCTGTGTGCAAACGCTCCCGAGACTAAGGACAATGATTTTACCTGGCGCGATTTTCAGGCGCGGGCCAACAACGAACTCGTGGCCGTGTTGGGTAACTTTGTCAACCGCGCGCTTGTGTTGACGGGCAAATACTACGGCGGCCGGGTGCCGGCGGCGGGTGAACTTACTGATTACGATCGTGAGACGTTGGCCGAGTTGCCGCGCCTGCGGGCCGTGATTGAGAGTCATATCGAGGCGTTCCGTTTTCGCGACGCCCTGCGTGAGGCTATGAACGTGGCGCGCCTCGGTAACAAATACCTTGCCGACTGCGAGCCGTGGAAAGTAGTCAAGACCGACCCCGTGCGGGTCGAGACTGTGATGAACGTTGCGCTTCAGATCACTGCCAACCTTGCGATCGCTATCGAGTCGTTCATGCCTTTCACTGCGGAGAAGATCGCACGGATGCTTGGTACCGACAACCTGAAATGGGACGATTTGGGTCGTGCCGACCTGCTGCCCGCCGGACACATTGTGACCGACGCTCCCGAGTTGTTGTTCGAGAAGATCGAGGATGCCGTGATAGAGGCGCAGATCGCGAAGTTGGAAGCCACGAAGGCCGCGCGTGCAGTTGCCGCAGAAGATTCGGCACCCGTCGAACCTCAGAAACCGGCCATCTCGTTCGACGAGTTCGAGAAGATGGACATCCGCATCGGAACGATCCTCGAGGCAGCGTCCGTGCCGAAGACCAGGAAACTGCTCAAGTTCAAGATCGACACCGGCATGGACGTAAGAGAGATAGTGAGCGGAATAGCCGAGCACTTCACGCCCGAGGAGCTCGTCGGACAGCAGGTGACGATCATAGCCAATCTCGCCCCGAGAGAGATCAAAGGGATCACGAGTCACGGCATGATCCTGATGACCGAGCGCGCCGACGGCCGCTACTCTCTGGTAAAACCGACCGAAAAGGTGCCTAATGGAAAAACCGTAAACTGATCCGAATATGGAAAACATCGACTGGAAAGAACTCGGCTTCGGTTATCTGAAGACCGACTGGAATGCCCGGAGCACCTGGCGCAACGGCGCTTGGAGCCCGCTCGAGATCACTCAGGATGAATACCTGTCGCTCCACATGGCCGCCACTTGCCTCCACTACGGACAGGAGGCGTTCGAGGGGCTGAAGGCGTTCAGAGGGGTGGATGGCAAGGTGCGTATTTTCCGTCTCGAGGAGAACGCCAAACGAATGATCCGCACGGCGGAGTATACCATGATGGCGCTGCCCACCATGGAACTCTTCCGCGAGGCGTGTGTCGAGATAGTGAAGCGCAACGAACGGTTCGTGCCCCCCTATGGTACAGGGGCGTCGCTCTACATCCGACCTCTTTTGATCGGCTCGGGAGCGCAGGTGGGCGTAAAACCCGCCACGGAGTATATGTTCGTGGTGTTCGTCACTCCGGTCGGGCCATATTATAAGACCGGTTTCAAGCCCATCAGCGTCATGGTCGACAGGCATCACGACCGCTCGGCGCCGTTGGGTACCGGATTCGTGAAGGTGGGGGGCAACTACGCGGCGAGCCTGCTGTCGGGCGACATGGCCCACAAGGCGGGTTTTCCGGGGGTGTTGTATCTCGACGCCTGCGAGAAAAAATACATCGACGAGAGCGGCGCGGCAAACTTCTTTGCCATTCGCGACGGGGCCTACATCACGCCCAAGTCGCCTTCGATCCTCCCTTCTATCACCAACATGTCGCTGCGCACCCTCGCCGCCGACTTCGGCTTGCGGGTCGAGGAGCGGCCCGTGGAGTTCGCCGAACTGCCCACCTTCGAGGAGGCGGGTTCGTGCGGCACGGCGGCAGTGATCTCGCCCATCGGCAAGGTGTACGATCCCGACGAAGGCAAGACCTACACTTTCGGCGACGGCGCCACGCCCGGACCGTGGTGCGTGAAACTTTACGAAGCTTTGCGCGGCATTCAACTGGGTGAAAAAGATGATGTCCACGGTTGGAATACAGTTTTATAGTCGATTTTGCTATCTTTGTGGTCGACAAACTTTTAAATTATTGTGAAAATTATGAGAAAATTATCTGTTCTGCTGGTGGTTATGTTCGCGTCGATCGCGATGGCAAATGGTCAGCAATGGGGTATCGGCGGACGCCTTACAAACGGCGCTCAGGTCGTCGGGCAATATGTGTACGCGGGTGACAACTATTTGGAAGCGCGGTTGGGGGTCGGTTGGAACAGCCGTTTCGGAGCGGAGCTCTCGCTGCTCCACTATTGGAACGTGAAGAATTGGGACTGGACTCCCGGCAACTGGTTTCTCGACATAGGCGCGGGGGCGAATACCATAATAAGCAAGAACCACATGTTCCTCGGGGCGCAGGTGTCGGGGAAATTCGGATACACGTTCGAGGACTTTCCGCTGAGCCTTTCGGCCGATTTCTCGCCCGCCATCGGGCCGAATATCGGCCTTAGGGGAGCTGAGTCGACTTTCCGGACGGAGGGACTTTTTTATAATTTCGGGATCAGCTGCGTTTACCGGTTCTGACCGGGATAACGCCATGCGTTGAATGGGATCGGGCTGTTAAGCCCGATTTTTTTGTTACCTTTGTCCCGATGGATGTGTTAGAATACAGGGATTTTTGTTTGTCGATGCCGGCGGCGACGGAGTGTACACCCTTCGATGAGGACACGCTTGTGTTCAAAGTCGCGGGCAAGATGTTCTCGTATGCAGGCATGGAGGGGTTCTGCCGTTTCTGCGTCAAGTGCGATCCCGACCGCGCCGTCGAACTGCGCGAACAGCATCCCGAGGTGACGCGCGGTGTACACTCCAACTCCATGCACTGGAATACCGTCAGGGTCGACGGCACTTTGCCCGACGCATTTCTGCGTGAGCAGATACGCCACTCCTACGATTGCGTGGTGGCAAAACTTCCACGTGCTGCGAAAGAGGCGCTTCGGCAGGAGATCGGCGCAATATAAATTTCCGGATTCCGTTAAACTTTCATATCTTTGCACCCTAACTATGAAAGCACTACGCAAAATACTCTTTGCACTACTTGCCGTTTCGGTCATCGGGGCGGGGGAGGTGTGCGCCCAATCGGGAGAGGTGGCCAGACCGAGCCTTACGAAAGAGGAGCGGCGTGCCGAACGCGAACGGCGCATCACGGCCAGAGCGACCGAGGCGACGCAGTTGAAACTCAGGGACGGTAAATTCCCCAGCTACAACAAACTGCTCAAAAGCACGAACTACGCGTTGATGTACACCGAGGGTCTGCGCTACTTCAACATGAAGAAGAAGGGCAAGGAGACCAACTCGATGGCCAACATGCGCCGGGCGCAGAACCTGTTCGGCAAGGTGGTCGAACAGCAGGCTTTCAGCGGTACACCGCAGGAGGATTCGCTCTACTACTACTGGGGCAGTTCCTACTTCCAGGCGCGGGACTTCATCACGAGTCAGGATATATTCGACAACTTTCGCCGCCGTTTCGGCTCAAGCCGTTTCATAGAGGATGTGGAGTATAAGTTCGCCTCGGGATTCTACTACCTGTCGCCCGACCCCAAGAACGACCAGTCGATCACCATCCGTGCCATGAGTGCCATATCCGAGTTCCTGGGCCGGTATCCCGACACCGAGCACCGCGCCATCAGCGAGGAGAGGCTGGAGGAGTTGAGGCGCAAACTCTACACCAAATCGTATGAGAATGCCCGGCTTTACTACACCATCGGCCGCTATAACGCCGCCGTGAGGGCTCTCAACAACGCCATCGACGAGTATCCCATGTCGCCATTCCGCGAGGAGTTGATGTATTTGGCCACACGGTCGGCGTACCTCTACGCCCGCAACTCGGTGGCGAGCCAGATGACGAACCGATACCTGTCGATGATGGACAACTATTACAACCTGATCTCCGAATTTCCCGAAACAAGACACCTGCGCGAAGTCGAACAAATGCGCGACGAAGCACAAGCAAATATTCAAGCCAGTACATCAGAACAAAACGCAGCAGAAAATGGAAGCTAAAAAGACCGTACCCGGCAATACCGTCACCCGGAAACTCATCGACCTCGACACACCCACCGGTAACATCTATGAGTCGGTGGCGATAATATCGAAACGCGCGAATCAGATCTCCGCCGCGCTCAAATCGGAGTTGGCCCAAAAGTTGAACGAGTTCTCCACGACCACCGACTCGCTCGAGGAGACGTTTGAGAACCGCGAGCAGATAGAAATATCGCGCTACTACGAACGCATGCCCAAAGCAACACTCATCGCCACCGAAGAGTTTCTCGACGGCGACATCTACTTCAGAGAGGGCGGCGGTGGCAACGGCCACAGCGAAACAGCAGGAGCCTGACTTGGCTCTGCAACCGGAACAAGTGAAGGGCAAGCACATAATAGTCGGAGTGACAGGCAGCATAGCAGCCTACAAGGCGGCCGTGTTGGTGCGCGCATTTGTGAAGGCCGGGGCTGAGGTTCGCGTAGTGATGACGCCCATCGCCAAAGAGTTCATCACTCCGCTGACGATGGCTACGCTGTCGAAACACCCCGTACCCGTGGAGTTTTTCAACCCTGAGAACGGTGAATGGAACAGCCATGTGAACCTGGGTGTGTGGGCTGACGCGCTGGTCGTGGCTCCCGCCACAGCCAATACTCTGGCTAAGATGGCCGCCGGGATTGCCGATAATTTATTACTCACCACCTGTCTTTCGGCACGTTGTCCCGTGTTCGTCGCCCCGGCGATGGATGTCGACATGTGGGGGCATGCCGCAACTCGGGCAAATCTCGAAACATTGCGCCTGCGTGGTGTGGGCGTCATAGCTCCCGGCGAGGGCGAACTTGCCAGCGGCCTCGAAGGCACCGGTCGTATGGCCGAACCGGAGGAGATCGTCGCCCGGCTCGAAAAATCACTTTGATATTGTTATGAGGATCGCACCCCCACGTCATTGCGAGGGCTGCAGGCCCGAAGCAATCCAGCCTACCGATTTTGGATTGCTTCACTCCGTTCGCAATGATGACATGCAAACCCGTATTGCGGGGTGTAAATTCCTTGTTACGGCCGGGCCGACCATCGAACGGATCGACCCCGTGAGGTTTATATCCAACCACTCGACAGGAAAGATGGGTTACGCCATAGCAGCGGAGCTTGCCGCGCGCGGAGCCGTGGTGACGCTCGTGAGCGGGCCGGTTGCGCTCGAAACTCCAGCCGGTGTGCGGCGCGTGGATGTCGAGTCGGCCGGGGAGATGTGGCGCGAATGCACGGAGCTGTGGCCGCAGATGGATGGCGCCGTGATGTGTGCCGCCGTGGCCGACTATACCCCGGCCGAAGTTAGTCCCGTAAAGATCAAGAAGGGGCCGGAAGCCTCTCCTGATTTAATCCTGACTCTGAAGCCCACAAAAGACATTGCCGCCGGGTTGGGCCGTACCAAGCGCCCCGGCCAACTGTTGGTGGGTTTCGCCCTCGAGACCGACAACGAGGAGGTTAATGCCCTGGATAAACTGCGGCGCAAGAACCTCGACATGATAGTTCTCAACTCGCTGCGCGATGCCGGGGCCGGTTTCGGCGGCGACACCAACCGCATCACTGTCTTCACTTCTGCCGGCACGAAAACGGCCTATCCCCTCGAATCGAAAACCGCCGCCGCGGCGCATATCGTCGACATGTTTTTTGAATGAAAAATTGGCTACGCGGTTCCGCGTAGCCAATTCTTATCTCTTTTTCTTGCCGGAGCCGGGGACGTTACCTCTGGAACCGCGGACGGGTGGCGGAGCGGCGGCGTTGCTTCCGCGCGACTGGGCCTGTTGCTGGGCCCGGGCTGCCGCCATCTGCGCTTTTTGTGCCTCCTCGAGACGCTGCATAAATTTGCTCTTGGGTTTCTCCTTGCGCGGAGTTTCGAGCATCTTGCGGCGTAGTTTGTCCTCGTTGATCAACATGCGCGTCAGGTAGATTTGCGCCAGCGTGAAAAGCGTCGAGATCAGGTAGTAATAGCTGAGGCCCGCCGCGAAGTTGTTGAGGAAAAACAACATCATGATCGGCATCAGATAGAGCGACATGAACTTCATGCCCGCCATTTGCGGCTGGGCGTTTTGCTGGCTCATGGAGATGCGCGCCGAGAAATGGGTGGCGACAGCGAGCAACAGTGCGAACAGGCTGACGTGGTCGCCGTACCACGGTATCTTGAATCCAAGATTGAGGATGCTGTCGTAGCTCGACAGGTCATCGGCCCACCAGAGCGGTTGGCCGCGAAGTTCGATCGCCTCGGGGAAGAAACGGAACATGGCGAGCAGAAACGGCATCTGGATCAGCAGAGGCAGACATCCCGCCAGCGGATTGATTCCCGCCCGACGGTAGAGTTCCATCGTGGCCTGCTGTTTTTTCATCGCGTCGGCCTGGTCGGGATACTTTGCGTTTATCTCGTCCATCTCGGGCTTGATGACGCGCATCTTGGCCGACGATTTATACGACGTGAAGGTGAGCGGCGAGATGAGCGTTTTAATAATAAGCGTCAGGATGAGGATTATCCATCCGAAGGATACGATGTGGTCGCCGAGCCAGTCGAAGATGGGGATCACCAAACCGCGCGTAATAAAACCGAAACTCATCCACCCCATCGAGATGATGCGATCCATCGACAGGTCGTATTTCTTGAGCGTCGGGGTGAGGTTGGGGCCGAAGTACATCCGGAAAGCGTAGTCGCTCTTGTCGCGCTCCATAGGCACGCTCACCCGCGCGTGGAACTTTTTGATCGTACCTTCGCCCGGCTGTGAAGTGACCAAATCGACGTCGGCTCCCTGAAAGGCGTCGGCGGCGACAAGGAACGATGAAAAGTAGTGCTGCTTGAAAGCCACCCACTGTACGCGGCTCGGCTCACTTTCACTCTTAGTGCCGCCGGCGTTCTGGATACCCAGTTGTTCGACGCTGTTCTCGCCGGGGTAGCGGTAGGCGATGGTGGTGTAGCGGTTCTCGTTCTCGAACCCTTTTTCGTTCTGAAAGCTGGTGTTGGTCCAGTCGATCTCGAAAGTGCTCTGGTTCGACAGTCTTCCCTCCATGCCGACGAACTTCACTTCGTAGCCGATCATGTAGTCGTTGCGGGGGATCGTGTAGACGAACTCGATGTGTGCGAGCGAGTCGACAGGCAGGCGCATGACGATGCGTTTTTCGGTCTCGCCCTCGCGCCACCCGGTAGTGTTAGCGGCGTCGGGCGTGAAGACGAATTCGCGCGTGTTGACCTGTGCGTCGCGGCCATCGCGCCTCAGGAAGAGTGCGACGTCGAAACTCTCCGTGCCCGGTTTCCACAGGTGGAGCGCCTCGCCGCCATACTTCTTGTAGTCTTTGAGCACCACGTCGGCGATCACGCCGCCGAGCGTCGAGAATTCGTAAGTCGCCACGTCGTTCGACACGGTGAACCTCTGCTCCAGGCCCGTGCGTGCCGCAGCCATAGTCTCGCCCAGCGGGTCGGCCGCGGGCGGGGTCTGCGCGAAACCCGCCACCAGTCTCAGCGAATCTGGGATCGCGACGGACTCATTCGGCACCGCGCCATTTTGCGTAGCTGAATCCGCCGCGGCCGTTGCCGCCTCTATGCGTTGCTGTTCCTGAAATTTCTGCTGCTGCCTTCCCTGATACCACGAAAATCCGAAGAGAATCAGGGCGATCAGGACGAAGCCTAAAACTGTCTGTTTATTCATATAGATGCCTTAACGAACGCCACGAATAGCGGATGCGGGTTTTTGACGTTGCTTTTGTACTCGGGGTGGAACTGTACCGCCACGAACCACGGGTGGGTGGGTATCTCGACGGCCTCCACGAGTTCCGAGTCGGGATTGATGCCGGTGGCCTTCATGCCCGCGCGTTGGAAAGCGTCGAGGTAGCGCGAGTTGAACTCGTAGCGATGCCTGTGGCGTTCCTCTATCAGTTCGCGCTTTCCATATGCTTCCCAAATTTTGGAACCCTCGACCAGACGGCAGGAGTAGGCCCCGAGGCGCATTGTGCCCCCCTTGTCGCTGACATTCTTTTGCGCCTCCATCAGGTCGATCACGGGGTCGGGGGTTGCGGGGTTGTTCTCGGTGGTGTCGGCGTCGGCCAAACCCATCACGTTGCGCGCGAATTCGATCACCGCGATCTGCATCCCCAGGCAGATTCCGAAGAACGGCACGCCCTTTTCGCGCGCCCACCGTGCCGCAAGCATCTTACCGTCGATTCCGCGGTGGCCGAAACCGGGGGCCACGAGGATACCTTTCATGGGTGCCAGCGTGGCGTCGATATTTTCGGGGGTGAGTTTCTCGGCGTTCACGTAGTTGAGTTTCACCTTCACGTTGTTGGCGGCGCCGGCGTGAACGAATGCCTCGGAGATGCTTTTGTAGGCGTCGGGCAGTTCGGTGTATTTGCCCACGAGGGCTATGTCGATCGTCTTCGAGGGGTTTTTCACCTTGTCGACGAAATCACGCCAGCTCTTCAGGTCGGAGCGTTGGTCGGTCGGCAGGCCCAGCTTGCGCAGCGTGACCCCGTCGAGGTTCTGCTCGTGCATCTTGAGCGGCACCTCGTAGATGGTCGGCACGTCGATGGACTCCATCACCGCCACCGGCTCGACGTTGCAGAACAACGCCACCTTGCGGCGAATATCCTCGCCGATGTGCTGCTCGGTGCGCAGCACCAGAATGTCGGGCTGGAGCCCGTTCTCCAACAGCATCTTCACAGAGTGCTGCGTGGGCTTGGTTTTCAACTCGCCGCTCGCCGCGATGTATGGGATCAGCGTGAGGTGTATCACGGCGGTGTTCTGTGGCCCGAGGTCGTAGCGCAACTGACGCACGGCTTCGATGTAGGGCAACCCTTCGATGTCGCCCACCGTGCCGCCGATCTCGGTAATCACTATGTCGAAATCGCCCTTTGAACCCAACAGCTGAATGCGGCGCTTGATCTCGTCGGTTATGTGGGGAATCACCTGTACCGTCTTGCCCAGGTAGTCGCCGCGGCGCTCTTTGTCGATCACCGCCTGGTAGATGCGGCCAGTGGTGACGCTATTGGCCTGCGAAGTGGCGGTGGCGGTGAAGCGTTCGTAGTGACCCAGGTCGAGGTCGGTCTCGGCGCCATCGTCCGTCACGTAGCATTCACCGTGCTCGTAGGGATTAAGTGTACCGGGGTCAACGTTGATGTAGGGGTCGAGCTTTTGGTTTGTCACCCTGTAACCCCGCGCCTGAAGCAGCCGGGCCAGCGAGGCGGCAATAATGCCCTTGCCCAGCGACGAGGCCACACCTCCTGTCACAAATATGTACTTGGTCGGATTCTTTTTCATTCCTGCTCTGCGTCTATCAAATTAATCTTCTCTATCGTGGCGGCCATTTCGGCTTTGGAGCGGTCGATCTTTTCGCGCACGTCGGCTATCATCGCCTCGGCGTTCTTAGAGTGGCCGAAGAAACCTATGTTGTTCTCGAGCGTGGCTATGTCGCTCTCCAACTGCCGTACTCTGGAGTAGAGTTTTTCGCGTTCGTGGCGCAGGCGTCCCGTTGCTCCGGCTCCGGCGGTCTTGAGGCTTGCCACGCGGCCGCGGAACTTATCCATCGAGCGCTGCTGCTCCCCTCCGCGAATGGCCGAGAACATTTTGTCCACCAGCTCTTTATATTGCTTTGCGATCGACTCCTTCTGCTTGATGGGCACGAATCCCACCTCGCCCCACTGGCGCTGGAACTCCTTGATGTCCTCGAAGGTGAGGCCTTCGGTTCCGCGCGCTTGGGCGGCGGCCAACAGTGCCCGTTTCTTTTCGAGGTTTTCCTTGTATCCTCCCTCGACTCCCGAGAAGTGGGCGTTCTTGCGATCGAAGAATGTGTCGCACGCGGCGCGAAAACGTTTCCACACGGCGTCGGAGTGGCGGCGGGGTACGGGGCCGATTTCGCGCCATCTCTTTTGCAGGGCGATCAGGGCGTCGCTCGTCTCTTTCCAGTCTTCGCTGGCGGCGAGGGCCTCGGCGGCCACGCATATCTCGTTCTTAAGCTGTAGGTTGAGCTCCATCTCACCCTTCATCTGGTTGTAGTAACCCCTCTTGGCCTCGAAGAATGCGTCGCATGCGGCGCGGAAACGTTCGTAGACCTTGGTGTTGCTCTTCTTGGGGGCGAAACCGATCGTCTTCCACACTTTCTGTATCTCAAGCAGGCGGTCGCTTGCCTTGTTCCACTCTTTTCGCGATGTGAATGGCTCTTTGGAGAGCGCCTCTACCTGCTCGCACAGTTCGGTCTTGAGGTCGAGGTTCTTTTTCTGCTCCTCCTTTATCGAGTCGAAGTAGCTTTGGTGCTGGCGGTTGATGCGTCCGCTCGCTTCGCGGAAACGCTCCCACACAGCCTCCTTGTGTTCGGCAGCTACGGGCCCCACCTCCCTCCACTGGTCGTGGAGTTTTTGGAGACGGTGGAAGGCGTTGACGATCGAGGGTTCGAGCAGCAGCGCCTCGGCCTGTTCGCACAGTTCGACCTTGGCCTCGTAGTTCTTTTTGAGGTCGAGGTCGCGCAACTCTTTGTTTATCTTTATGTAGCTGTAAAAATTCTCAACGTGGTGGTTGTATGTCTCCCACAGGTCTTTGACGGCGGTGAGGGGCACGGGGCCTATCTCTCTCCAGCGCTGCTGCAGCTCGCGGAAGGTGCTGAATGTCTGTCCCATCGTTTCGCCGGCGCCCACGAGTGCCTTGAGCTCCTCGATGATGGCGAGCTTGGCCTGGAGGTTCTCCTCGCGGTGGGCGTCGAGCGTAGCCAGAAACTCGTCTCTGCGGCGGCGGTACTCGCCGATGAGTTCTTTCAGGCGGGTCTCGGCCACATCGGTCGGAGCTTGGAAAACTTCGGGGTCGCCTCCACCGTCGATCCACGCCTTGCGCGCGGCCTCGGTCTCGGCGCGGTGCAGTTTGTAGAACGCCACCTTGATCGCCTCGGCGTCACGCCTCAGCGTCTGCACGGGTTTGGTTGCCAACAGGTCGGCGAAGAGCTCGGTGAGCTGCGACTTGTTCATAGAGGCCAGATCGGCTCCGACTCCGTCGGCTCCGGCGGCCTCTTCTTCCTCGGCAACCTCCTCGCCCAGATCGAGATCCTCCGACTCCTCGGCGGCCAAAGCGGCCTCCTCGTCGGAGAAGTCCACCGTCTCGGGCTCGGGCTGAACGCCGCCGGCGGATTCTTCGGGATTCTCGTGACTCACCCTGCCCTCTTCGGAAGGGGCAGGTTCACATTCAGCCTTGGCGGGCCCGGATTCCTTAACAACCTCGACAGCGGCGGGCTCGATTTTCTCGGCCACCGGTTCGAGCAGCTCCTCTGGAGCAGAATTCTTTGCAGTAGACATATCGCAATAGCGGTTTTGGGTCAAAACATTCGTACAAAGTTAGGGTAAAAAACCGAAACAGCACGACTGTTTTGCAAAAAATAGCTACTTTTGTACAATCATGACTCACCGAATATTGATCGTCGACGACGAACCGGACATTCTGGAGTTCGTCGGATATAACCTCAAGAAAGAGGGCTACGAAGTCGAAACCGCCACCAACGGCCGCGAGGCGGTCGATGTGACTCTCGCGTGGCACCCCCACCTGATACTGTTGGATGCCATGATGCCCATTATGGACGGGTTCGAAGCGTGCCGGCTGATTCGCACCACCAAAGGCATCGACAACACGCTCATCGTGTTTCTCACGGCGCGGGGCGACGAAAACTCGCAGGTGAAGGGGTTCGACGCTGGCGCCGACGACTACATCGCCAAACCGATACAGCTCAAAGCCCTGGCGAGCCGCATACGCGCCGTGCTCAAAAGGAAGGACATAAACGAGGTGTCGGAAGACGCCATCATGGTCGACGGCGAACGCCATCTGGTGACCCGCAACGGCGAGGAGATCGTGCTGCCGCGCAAGGAGTTCAACCTGTTGGCTCTGCTCCATTCGCAGCCGGGGCGCCTATTCACCCGCGAGGAGATTTACGACGCGGTGTGGGGCACCGACATAGTGGTGGGCGACCGCACGATCGACGTCCACATCCGCAACCTGCGCAAAAAGATAGGCGACCACCACATCCAGACCATCAAAGGGGTGGGCTACAAGTACGAGGATTAACGCGCAAGGCGGTCGATCACCGTGGCGATGGCGCCGTCGCCCGTGACGTTGGCCGCCGTGCCGAAACTGTCCATTGCGATGTAGAGCGCGATCATGAGCGCCTGCAGTGTCTCGTCGAATCCCAGAATAGATGACAATACTCCCAGTGCCGCCATGATAGCTCCGCCAGGCACTCCCGGTGCGGCCACCATAGTCACCCCCAGCATCATTATGAATCCCGCGAATAGGCCCACGGGCGTAGGCAGTCCCGACATGTACATGATCGCCACGGCGCAGGCCACGATCTTGAGTGTGCTGCCCGCCAGATGGATCGTTGCGCACAGAGGCACCGTGAATCCCGCGATCTCGGGCCGCACGCCATTCTTCAGAGCGCACTGCAAAGTGACCGGGATCGTCGCTGCCGAAGACTGCGTGCCCAGAGCCGTGGCGTAGGCCGGAAGCATGTTGCGCAGCATGACGAAGGGGTTCTTTCGGGCCACCGCGCCCGCCGCCAGGAACTGCAATACCAACAGCAGGATGTGGAGCACGAAGATCACCGCGATAACACGTATGAAGAGCGACATGACAGGCCCGACTGTCCCCTCGGCGCCCATGCGCAGGAAGATGCCGAAGATGTAGAGCGGCAGCAGCGGTATGATGGCAGTCGAGATCACCTTGGTGACCACCTCGCGGAACTCCGACAGCACGCTCCGGAAAGAGCCTCCGGCGACGCGTGCCAACCCCAGGCCCAGTACGAACGCGAGGATCAGCGCCGTCATCACCCCCATCACCGGCGGCATGTCAACCGCGAAGAAGGGCTCCAGCGGGTCGGTGCTTCCGGTGAGCGAAGTGGCTCCCTTGCCCCGGTCGAGTATCAGCGGGTAGACGGCAAGGCTTGAAAAATAGGCCATGAAACCCGCGAAAAGCGTCGAGCCGTAGGCGATCAGCGCCGTGAGTCCCAACAGCCGTCCCGCACCGGCGCCCAATTCGGCGATGCCCGGCGCCACCAGACCTACAATGATCAGCGGGATAACAAAGCCCAGAAAGCCCGAGAACAGGCCATTGAAAGTGACGAAACAGCGCACCACCCACTCAGGGAAGAACAGGCTGCAAACAATACCCGCGGCGATAGCGACGATCACCCGCGGAAGAAGGCCGACACGAAACGGCTTTTTGAACTTCAGGAGTTTCATAATATTAGGTTCGAAGCGTAAAACAGCCACAATTGTAAACAAAAAATGCGATTTGTGCAAACAATTCTTCGCCGGGGCTTGGTGGTTCGGGTGATTTTTACTAAACTTGTGCCACTAAAAATCGTGTCATGGAGATCATATACAAGATCAGAAGAAAAGCGTCGAGCCTGAAACGGCGCGTGGTGTTGCCCGAAGGCCCCGAGGATCGCACCATACAGGCCGCCGATTTTATTATCGGCGAGGGTATAGCCGAGGTCGTTCTACTCGGCGCGAAGGGACGCATCAGGGAACAGGCCGCCCGCTACGGCCTCAAGAACATCGACCACGCACGAATCGTCGACCCTTACCGGTTGGACCCCGCTGACGAAAAACGATACGTGGAGATGATGGTCGAACTGCGCGGCGCGAAGGGTGTCACTCCCGAGATCGCCACCAAACAGTTGCAAGACCCGCTCTACCTTGGAGCCGTGATGGTGAAGGCTGGCGACGTGGATGGCGAGGTGGCCGGCGCGGTCAGCTACACGGGCGACGTGCTGAGGCCCGCGCTCCAGTATGTGAAAACGGCGCCGGGGATCAGCGTCGTCTCGGGCGCGTTCATCATGCGCATTCCCGACAAGAGTTACGGCGACAACGGAACGGTGCTCTTTGCCGACTGCGCGGTGTCACCCGACCCCACGGCGCAGCAACTCGCAGAGATCGCGGTGTCGACCGCCCGCACCGCCCGCAGCATTGTGGGAATGGAACCGAGGGTGGCGATGCTCAGTTTCTCGACCCGCGGATCGGCGCAGCACCCGTCGGTCGACAAGGTGACCGAGGCGACGCGCCTGGCCCAAAAGATGGCTCCCGATCTGGTGATCGACGGCGAAATGCAGGCCGACGCCGCGCTCGTTCCCGAAATCGCCGAGAGGAAGGCTCCGGGGTCGCGTCTCGGAGGCAGGGCAAACATCCTGATATTCCCCTCGCTGGAGGTGGGCAACATAGCCTACAAATTAGTGCAGCGTCTGGCCCATGCCGAGGCGATAGGCCCGGTGTTGCAGGGCATGGCTTCGCCCGTGAACGACCTCTCTCGTGGCTGCTCGGTCGATGACATTATAAATGTGGTGGCAATAACTGCTTGCCAAACAGACTTACAATAGACAATGAAAATATTAGTTTTAAACTGCGGTTCGTCGTCGATCAAGTATCAGGTTATCGACATGGGGGCTGCCGAGCCCGTGCTGATGGGCAAAGGGATAGTCGACAGGGTGGAACAGGCCGAAGGGGAGATCGTGCTCAAGGTCGAAGGACGGCAAAATCTCGTCAGGGAACTGCCCATTCCCGACCATAAAACCGGGATCGCACTGCTGATCGAGGTTATCACCGACCCCACGCACGGGATCATCGAGTCGCTCGACCAGATTGGTGCCGTGGGTCATCGCGTGGCGCACGGGGGAAGTTTCTTCGACGGCAGCGCGCTTGTCGACGGCGACGTGATAGAGAAGATTCGCGCCTGTTTCGATCTCGCCCCGTTGCACAATCCCGCAAACCTTCAGGGCATACTCTCGATTGCCGAGTTGCTGCCTGCTGTTCCCCAGGTCGCCGTGTTCGACACCGCGTTTCATCAGACGATACCCGCCGAAAACTACATGTACGCTATCCCGTGGAAGTACTACGAAAAATACGGTGTGCGGAAGTTCGGGTTCCACGGTACGAGCCACCGGTTCGTGGCCGAAAAAGGGGCACGCATGGCAAAACTCGACCTCGCCTCCTCGCGTATCATCACCTGCCACATCGGCAACGGAGGCTCCATAACCGCCATCGTAAACGGTCGGTCGGTCGATACCTCGATGGGTTTCACTCCCGTCGACGGCGTCATCATGGGTACCCGCACAGGATGTATAGACCCCGGCGCGCTGCTGTTCATAGGTGAGAAAGAGGGTATGAGCTACGACGAGCTCGGCAATATGATGAACAAAGCGTCGGGAGTGCTCGGCGTGTCGGGTCTTTCGAGCGATATGCGCGATATTGTTGCCGCCGCCAAGGCCGGTAATCCGCGGGCCGAACTCGCCCTTGCGATGTACGACGCACGTATAAAACATTTCATAGGAGCTTACGCCGCCCTGATGGGAGGAGTCGACATGATAATCTTCACAGGCGGGGTGGGCGAGAACCAGTGGTCGACGCGGGCACGCGTTTGCTCGGGTCTCGAATACATGGGTGTGGAGTTCGACCGGGAGGCCAACGACGGGCTGCGCGGACGCGATGCGATAATCTCCCGTCCGTCGTCGAGAGTCGTCGTTGCTGTCGTCACGACAGACGAGGAGTTGGTGATCGCCCAGGATACCTATCGCCTTACGCACTGAGCGGCGAACTATTCGACTTTCAGCTTCAGGGAGAGTCCGCCCCACTGGTTTACCATACAGGTGGTGATGCGGGGCGGGGTGCCGCCGTCGTCGGAGGTCACTACTTCGATCTCGAAGGGAGGCGAGGCGGCGATGACGTCGGAGGCAGGGAACTCACGCGCAATGACGTAGAGGTAGAGATCGGCGTGGTCGCAGGGAGGTGTTTCGAGCAACTCTTTTCCTGCGCCGACGAGATTGACATAGTCGATCATCGCGCCGTCGGTATCGAAACAGACGGCCGACATGTAGACGGAATATCTGCCCCACTCCGGAAACGTGCTCCGCACCTCGATCCTGAAACTTTTCACGCCCGCAAAAATACAAAAATTAGTAATTAGTAATTAGTAATTCCTAATAATTATATATCTTTGCCCCCCGCAACAGAATGAAGTCGCGCTACACCATAGCCCACAGGGGTCTGAAAGAGGGGGTTCACGCTTATGAGTGGAGCGTGGGCGATGAGTTTTGGAAAGCCCGTCCCGAGGGTGGCATAATTGGTGGAGAGGCAGAGGTAGCCGCGACTCTGGAAAAGGGAGCGACCGGAGTGATGAGGCTGGAGGTGCGCATCGAGGGTAACGTGACGGTGCCTTGTGACCGCTGTTTGGAGGATTGCAGCCTGCCGGTGGATTACACGGGCCGGTTGGCGGTGAAGGTTTCCGACCGGGAGCAGCCGCTGGAAGAGGACGTGTTGTGGCTGATGCCGGGAGACAGTTTGATCGACCTCGAGCAATATATATATGAAAGCGTCGTGCTGAGTCTGCCAATGCACCGGGTGCACCCCGAGGATGTTCACGGACAGCCGCTGTGCAACCCCGCGATGCTCGAAAGATTTAAGATAGTGAGCGAAGAAGAATTCGACGAGTTAACAAAAATTGAAGATTTAACAAAATAGAGATATGGCACATCCTAAACACAAAGTCTCGTCGACACGGCGCGACAAGAGAAGAACCCACTACAAGGCCACCACTCCGACCGTGGCCACATGCTCCAACTGCGGCTCGCCGGTGCTCTACCACAGAGTATGCCCCGAGTGCGGATTCTACCGCGGTAAACTCGCCATCGAACAAAAGGCGGAGTAGGACTATGGCCGACAAGGTGATCCGGGTTGGTGTCGACGCTATGGGGGGTGATTACGCTCCCGAAGCCGTGGTGATGGGTGCGATCGAGGCTGTCGGACGGCTTGCCGCCGATGTCACGCTGGTGCTTTTCGGCGACGGGGACGCCATCCGTGAGATCATGCGGCGCGAAGGTGTGGCCGACGACATGTTCGAAGTCGTGCACACCACCGAGGTGATCTCTATGAGCGATCATCCGGCCCAGGCGTTTACCAAAAAGCCCGACTCATCGCTCACCGTCGGTTTCGGCTGGCTCAAGGCGGGTCGCATAGACGGTTTTGCGAGTGCCGGCAACACAGGTGCCATGCTCGTGGGGTCGATGTACACCGTGCGCGCCATAGAAGGAGTGATCCGGCCCACGATCTCGTCGCCCATTCCGGTGGTGGACGGGCGTACCGCGCTCGTGCTCGACGTCGGCCTCAATGTCGACTGCAAGCCCGACGTGCTCGATCAGTACGGCATGCTGGGCAGTACCTACGCCGAAACGGTGCTCGGCATCGAGAATCCCCGCGTGGCCCTGCTCAACATCGGCGAAGAGAAAGAAAAAGGCAACCTTGCAACCAAGGCCGCCTACGAGATTATGGAGGGCTCCACCAAGTATAACTTCGTGGGCAACGTCGAAGGCAAGCACCTCTTTACCGGTGAGGTGGCCGACGTGATAGTGTGCGACGGTTTTGTGGGCAACATCGTGCTCAAACAGGCCGAAAGCATGTACGACATAATTCGCGGTTTCGGCGTCGAGTCCAACAAGTTCTTCGACGGTATGAACTACGAAAATATCGGCGGAACGCCCGTGTTGGGGGTCAATGCTGCCGTCACCGTGGGGCATGGACGATCCACTCCGCGTGCTATCTGCAATATGATCCTTCAGACGGAGCGTATTGTCCGGTCGGGGTTTGTGCGGCAGATTAAGGAGAGGGTGTCGTAGAGGCTTTATCGCGTAACCTTCTCCTCCTTCGGGAAGGAGGAGTACTCCGTGAAGCGGGGGGGGCAGGTTGGTGGCGTATTGAGAGCCATAGTTACCTCCCTCGCAAGATGCCGACGCCGGCCTACGGCCGACACGTCGGTGCTCGGGCGGTGACTATTATAAATACCATAGTTTTCTCCTTCGCAAGATGCCGACGCCGGCCTGTGGCCGACACGTCGGCGCTCAGTCGAAGACTATTCGATCTAAAGGTCTCATAGTTCAAGGGATAGAACGGAAGTTTCCTAAACTTCAAATACAGGTTCGAGTCCTGTTGAGACTACAAAGAGCCGCCGTACATCCGGCGGCTCTTGACTTTTTCAGGGGAGGGCGTTCAAAAATTAACAGAAAACGGCGAAAATGTTTTTTCGCCGTTTTTCATGTTATATTTCGGTTACGGGACTTGCTTTTATTAAAAATTCTTATTAATTTGCGCTCCGAATTATCGCCTCCCCCTCGGTAATAACCAGACTAAAACTTCAATCATTATATGGAAAACAACAAGTTATCCCAACTTACGCAGAAGCTCTACGAGGAAGGTTTGTCCAAAGGACGGGCGGAGGGTGAACGAATAGTCGCCGAAGCCACCGAAAAGGCAAAAAAAATAGTCGCCGAGGCCGAAGAGAATGCCAAACGGATCAAGCGCAAAGCCGAATCAGACGCGACGGAGCTCCATAAGAACACCATGACCGAGATCGCACTCGCCGGTCGTGAGGCCACCGCGAAGATCAAAGAGGAGATCGCCTCGATGGTCGTCGCACGCGCCTTGGGCGACGGTGTTCACAAAGCCGCTCTCGATCCTGCGTTTATAAAAGAGGTGCTTCTCGCCGCGGCCAAGAGCTGGAGCGCGGGAGGAGCCGAAAAGATTACCCTCGAGGCGCTGCTTCCCGCGGCCAAACAGAAAGAGCTGGACGCGGCCTTCGCCGGCAGTGCAGGCGCACTTCTCAAAGAGGGCATCGAAGTGGGATACAGTCCCGACGTGCGCTCGGGTTTCAAAGTGGGCGAAAAGGGAGGTGGATACTACATCGGGTTCTCCGATGAGAACTTCGAGGCACTATTGGGTCGCTATCTGCGCGAAAAAGTCACCACCATTCTCTACGGCACAAAGTAATGTTCGGGGGGGCGCAAATGTTCGGAGGGGCGCAATATTATACTCTTGTGGCGAGTCTGCGCGAGTATGCCGCCGGGGCCGTCGGTGAGAAAGGGTTTGACGCGGCGGCTGTCTACGGCGAGGTGCGGCGCGAGCTTTCGAGAGAAGATCGCCGGGCCGCGGGGCTGCTGTGGTCGCTGATGGACATCTATGGTCTGAGCCGCGAACGCATCGAGGAGCTCTACGCGTTGTGCGGAGCGTCGCCGTGCGGTTGGCTGCGCGAATGGGCCCTTTTCGACCGCAATCTCAGAAACGTGATCGCTGCTCACACTGCCCGCGCCAAGGGGCGTTCCGTGGCGGGCTCGCTGCTCACCATCGAAGGTGACGAAGTGGCCGTGACGCTCGGAAAGAGCTCGGCGGCCGACTTCAACCTGCGGGGTGAAATCGATTATATAGACAGACTACTGACGGCACTCGGCGACGGTCGGAATGCCGACGGCGGATCAGAACTCGATGCCAAAGCTTACATAGTGGAGAAAGAGAGGGCGATAGACACGATCCGTTGGGAGAAGGCCGAATTGCTGGCCGAGGAGGATACCTTCGGAGCGCCTGCCATTCTCGCCTACCTCGTGAAGGTGGCGATCATTGGGCGCTGGGCCGCGCTCGATCCGCAGACAGGCCGCGAAATGTACGAACGGTTGGTGCGGGGCATGTCGGCAGAAAAGATCGAATCGAAAAAAATCTAAAAACAGATATGGCAACAACAGGAAGAGTTTCGGGCATAGTCGCCAACATGGTGGTGGTGAAGACCGATGGGGCGGTGTCTCAGAACGAGATATGCCATGTAGATGCGGGAGGCGGCATTAAGCTCATGGCGGAGGTTATCAAGGTCATCGGCAACGAGGCCTACATTCAGGTCTTCGACAGTACGCGCGGCCTTGCCGCGGGAGCGCATGTCGAGTTTGCGGGTCACATGCTGGAGGTGACGCTCGCACCGGGCATGCTGTCGCGCAGCTACGACGGTCTTCAGAACGACCTCGAAAAGATGAACGGGATATTCATAGAGCGCGGCTCGACGACCGACCCGATAGACTTCGACGCTGCGTGGGAGTTCACGCCGCTGGCCGCTGTCGGCGATCGCGTCGTGGCGGGGAGTTGGCTGGGCGAGGTGCCGGAGATCAACATCGTACACAAGATCATGGTGCCATTCACCTTCGAGGGGAACTACACCGTGAAGAGCGTTGCCGCGAATGGTTCTTATAAGGTGACCGACACGATCGCCACGATAGTCGACGCGCAAGGGGCCGAACACAAGATCACGATGGTGCAGAAGTGGCCCGTGAAGAAGGCCGTGAAAGCCTACACCTCGAAACCGAGGCCGAGTAAGGTCATGGAGACGGGGGTTCGTGCCATCGACACCTTCAACCCGCTCACCGAGGGAGGCACGGGCTTTATCCCGGGGCCGTTCGGTGCGGGAAAGACCGTGTTGCAGCACGCGATCTCGAAAGAGGCCGACGCCGACATCATCATGGTGGTGGCGTGCGGCGAACGTGCAAACGAGGTGGTCG
>DBDQ01000058.1:0-13847 GCA_002293665.1 Alistipes sp. UBA928
GTCGCGGGGTTCGTGCTCATCGGCCCCGTCGTGCCGTAGGGCGAGCCGAGGATGTTGGCGCACACGGTGAACCAGCGCGCGGGGTCGAGAAAACGCCCCTCTTCGACAGTTCCGGGCCACCAGTCGCTCACATCGCTGTTTGCCGTCAGGGCGTGGCACACCCAGATAACGTTGTTATCCCCACCTAATCCGCCGTCGGCGTTCCGACCGCCGCGCCGCTCACCGAAAGTATGATACGCGATCACCAGTTCCGGCAGCACCTCGCCGCATTCCAACTCGAACGGCCCCTCGTGCCTGTAGAATTTTACACCCATAACGGACGCGAAGATACGAAATTAAATGTGGTATTGGTTGCCGATGCCTCGAAAAAACTCTTCGAGCGACACTTCGAAGTAGTCGCACAGGATGACGATCGAGGTTATGGTGAGGTTCATGCTGCCCGCCTCGATGCGTCCGATACTTAAGCAGGTGTCCTGTTCAACGACATCCTGCGTGATTTTCAGTTCTTTCCTGATCTCACGAATCCTCTCCGCTATTTGACGGAGAACTTTATCGTCACGTCTTTGAGCCATAGATTTTACAAAGGACGGGAATCCTGAAAATAAATCTTGCAAATGTGTAAGATTTTAAAAAATATTCTCTATCTTTGTCGTGTGATGCTTTATGCATTGGCCTTTCGAAGTCCGTCCGGCGGAAGTGTGTTCGCAACACTCTCCGCTGGATTTTTTAATATCTTTGCATCCATGAAAAATATCGTAATCCGCCCGATCGAAGAGCGCGACCATAAACTGTTGGAAGAATTCCTCTATCAGGCGATCTTCGTGCCCGATCGACCCGATGGTGCAGGTCACGAAGACTGGCTGATGATAAGGGAGCTATGCTGAAGGCGTTCTTTCGGACAGGTGCTGTCGAGGCGGGTTGCGACGAGGCGGGACGTGGCTGTCTGGCCGGGCCGGTGTTCGCGGCGGCGGTGGTGCTGCCCGAGGGGTTTTTGCATCCCCTGCTCAATGATTCCAAGAAGATGACGGCCCGTGATCGCGACACTTTGCGTGAGGTGATCGAACGCGAGGCTGTGGCTTGGGCCGTCGAAAGCGTTTCGGCGGCGAGAATCGACGAGATAAATATCCTGAATGCCTCTTTCGAGGCGATGACCGGGGCGGTGAGAAAGTTGAGGGTGAGCCCTGAACTTCTGCTCATAGACGGCAACCGTTTCCGAACGACGCTCGATATTCCTTATGAGTGCATCGTGGGCGGCGACGGAATCTACTCCTCGATCGCCGCGGCTTCGGTGCTCGCAAAGACCCACCGCGACGAGCTCATGGAGCGTTTTGCCGCCGACTACCCCGAATACGGCTGGCGCCAAAACAAGGGCTATCCAACGAAACAGCACCGGGAGGCAGTTGCGCGTCACGGACTCTCTCCGCACCACCGTAAGTCTTTTCGCTCCGGGGCCGGACAGCAGTTGCTGTTTTAGTTGTACTCCGGATGCCGGCGAAGCCACAGATAGGCGAACCGGCAGGTGGCGGCGGGTTCGAGACCCTCTTCGCGCGCCCAGTCGTAGGCGCCCTTCACGAGGGCCGAGCCTATGCCGCGGCCTTCGAGGTGGAAGGGGACAATGGTGTGAAGGATGTCGAGTGCACCGTCGTGCACGTAATACTCGGCGTAGGCTACCGCGCCGTTCTCCCAGATTTCGAAGCGCCGATCCTCGGGCTTGTGGATTACCTGATATTTGCTCATGGCCTCACGTTATTTTCACATGATCCGACCCTCGCACATACCGCGCCAAAAATATCTGTCTACATCAGTTCGATGTCGGTAAAGGTTCCGTCGAGGTGGCGGCGGGTTTTGTCGGGGTGTATGTCGTCGATGGTGATGAGCAGGCCCGTCTCCTCTACACCTCCGAAGTCGGGATTGGTGACTGTCCCGAATACCTTCATAGTGGGCGAGAGGTTCATGTAGGAGTTGATCAGCGGCGGCACGTTCTCCTTGTACTGCTTGACCTGGCGGTAGAGAATCTTCAGGTCTTCGGCGTAGCTGCCACCGTTGAATATGGCGTCCATGCGTTCGTAGTCGATGTCGAGCACAACGGGATTTATCGGGTCGAGCAGGTTCTCGTTGTCGGGGAAGTAGCGCCCCATGAAGTAGAGCAGCAGGTTGCGCGCCTCGCGGTTATAGTCGCCGTACATCGTCACCTTTCCGAAGAAGTATCTCGACTCGGGATTTTTACGTATCAGTGCGCCCAGTCCGTCCCACAGGTTGTCGAGGGCGTAGATTATCTTGGGGTTGCGCGTCCCGCCTGGCCCGCGGCGCGGCAGCACGAACGAGCGTCCGAGTTCAATGGTGTAGGGCAGGTAGCGGGTGCGGAACAGTTCGCTGAACCGGAAGTAGTGTTCGCTCGACAGGTGGGCCGGGTGACTCGTGGTGCACACTATGAAACGGTAGCCGCCGAGTATCTCTTTGGCGGCGGGATCCCACACTATGAGCTGTTTGTATCCGTCCTCGGCGCGGTCGTCGTCGTCGATGTCCACTGCGTCGCCCGTGCCTCCTCCGGCGGTGCGAAAGGCGAGTTCGCGCAGACGCCCTATTTCGAGCATGGTGTGGGGGCAATCGGCTGCCGAGACGACATAGAGTTCATTGCCGCCCCGTCCCGTTTTTCTCAGCAGGCGTTCCGGATCGAGCTCTTTTTCGAGCAGTCCGGCGTCCACCGGTGTTATTATATCTTTCATTTGTTCGCCCCCTCCATGTTTTGCTTACGGTTTACATGTCTCCGTCGTCGTCGTCGTCATCGTCTGACGCGATATCTTCGGCCCCCTTGATCTCGTCGTCGTAGTATCCCTTATCCTCCTCTTCTTCGGGATCGTCGTCGATCTTTACGTCGACCTTGACGAGATAGTTAATATCGGCGGTCTCGAGCAGCACTGCGTAGAAGAAATCTCCCGGCCCCTTCTCGATCCGGATCATGCGGTCGGTGTAGCCGGTCGGATATTGCTTTTTGAGCTCCTCCTGCAACTCGGGCGAAAGATTGTGGTAACTGACAATCAGCCGTTTCTTGTTGACTATGCTCTCTTTGCCCATTTGTAGTGTCCTTATAATTTATTTTTGGGTTTTGAAATTTTCTGCAAGTATACGCAATTTGTGGACAAATGTTGCGCCCACCGCAATTTTTTTGCTACTTTTGGGCAAAATAGCGTTGAGAGAGCAATGAAACAGAGAATAGAGCGGCTGCGAGAAGAACTTGCGCGCCACAATCATAAGTACTATGTGGAGAATGCCCCCGAGATCGGCGACGAGGAGTTCGACCGCATGATGAGGGAGCTTGCCGACCTCGAGGCGGCCCATCCCGAGTTCGACGATCCGGCCTCGCCCACGCGGCGTGTAGGGAGCGACCTGAGCGGCGGATTCGAGACGGTAACCCACAGCCGGCCCATGCTCTCGCTGGCGAATACCTATTCGATGGAGGAGGTTGCGGAGTTCTGCACACGCGTTGAAAGAGAGGTAGGTGGGAACGCCCTCGGCGGATTAAATGATGCTCAGGAGGTAGCTTACGTGTGTGAACCGAAGTTCGACGGCACGGCGATCTCGCTGAGTTACGAGGGAGGTGTGCTGGTTCGCGCGCTCACCCGCGGCGACGGAGTGGCGGGCGACGATGTGACGGCCAATGTGCGTACGATTCACTCCATACCTTTGAAGCTGCATGAGGTTCCTGCAAATTCGCCGCCGGCGTTCCGGTGTTGGCCCGCGAGTTTCGACATACGGGGCGAGATATTGATGCCCTACGCCGCTTTCGAACGATTGAACGCCAGGCGAGCCGCCGCCGAGGAGGCCCTCTTTGCCAATCCGCGCAACGCCGCCGCCGGGAGCCTCAAACTTCAATCGCCCGCGTTGGTGGCGCGGCGGGGACTCGAAGCGTTTCTCTACGGAGTAGTGGGCGAAGGGCTGCCTTTCGAAACCCATTCGGAGAGTCTGCGTGCGGCGCGGGAGTGGGGTTTCCGGGTGTCGGAGCACACCCGGGTTTGTCGTTCGCTCGACGAAATTCGCGCGTATATCGCGGAGATCGACGGCCTGCGCGCTGCGCTGCCCTACGCCACCGACGGAGTGGTCATAAAGGTCGATTCATATGCCCTGCAACGCCGTCTCGGAGCGACGGCGAAATCTCCGCGCTGGGCGGTGGCCTACAAGTTCGCGGCCGAGAGTGCCGCCACGCGCCTTGTGAGCGTCGAGTTCTCGGTGGGGCGCACGGGCGCCGTCACTCCCGTGGCTAACCTCGATCCCGTGCAGTTGGCCGGAACCACGGTGAAGCGAGCCTCGATGCATAACGCCGACCAGATCGCGCTGCTGGACGTGAGGGTCGGCGACATGGTTTACGTCGAGAAGGGAGGCGAGATAATCCCCAAGATCACGGGGGTAGATTTGTTAGCGCGTCCTGCGGTGAGCGTGCCGCTGGAGTTCCCGGCGATGTGCCCTGCGTGCGGTGCGACGCTGGTTCGCGACGAGGGCGAGGCGAGGCATTTTTGTCCCAACGCCGCCGGATGCCCGCCCCAGATCGTGGGCCGCATTGCCCACTTCGTGTCGCGCCGTGCGATGGACATCGAAGGACTGGGCGAGGAGACCATAGCGCTGCTCGTGGCCGAACGACTCGTGTCGACCCCGGCCGACCTTTACACGCTGCGCGCCGAACAGTTGGCGCCGTTGCCACGCCTCGGCGAGAAGTCGGCCGAAAATATAGTTGCCGGAGTTGCGGCGTCGCTCGAAATACCCTTCGCGAGGGTGCTCTACGCGCTGGGAATCAGGATGGTGGGCGAGACTACGGCCAAATATCTTGCCGCGCACTTCCGCACGCTCGACGCTCTGGTGTCGGCTCCCCCCGAGGAGCTGGCTCAGGTCGAAGAGGTGGGCGACAAGGTGGCCGAGGCGATCCGCGGATATTTCGCCGACCCGCAAAACATGGCTCTCGTCGAACGTCTGCGCGAGGCGGGGGTGCGTTTCGAGGCGGAGGAGAAGACGGTGGCCTCAGACGCGTTGGCGGGTCGCCACGTGGTGATCTCGGGCTCGTTCGCACTCCACAGCCGCGATGCCCTCAAGGAGATGATCGAGGCGCACGGCGGCCGCAATCAGAGCGCCGTGGCCGCCAACACCGACTTCCTGTTGGCGGGCGAAAAGATCGGCCCCGCGAAGCTTGCCAAAGCCCGAAAACTGGGTATTCCCATTATCTCCGAGGAGCAGTTTCTGGCGATGACAGGCGATGTTGAAAAATCAACACCGAGTGATAAAAACGATAATAATCCACAAGAGAGAGTGTTATTTTAACAAATTGCATAAATTTGCACCAAAGAAACCAAGCAATATGGAAAGCAGATTCAAAGGCGTAGGCGTGGCGCTGGTAACGCCGTTCGATGGCGATGGCCGCGTAGATTTCGAGGCTCTCGGGAGACTCGTGGAGAGTGTCACGGCCGGTGGCGTCGACTATTTAGTGGTGTTGGGTACGACCGCCGAAACCCCTACGCTGAGCCAGGACGAACGTGTGCGGGTGGCCGCATTCATAAAAGAGAAGAACGCCGGGCGTCTGCCTCTCGTCATAGGCAAGGGCGGCAACGATACCGCCAAACTGTGCGAGGAGTTGCGCGACCCCGCATCGACAGCCGGTTTCGACGCCGTGTTGAGCGTTACCCCTTACTACAACAAACCGTCGCAGGAGGGGCTGTTCCGTCACTATCGCGCCGTGGCCGAGGCGTCGCCGCTACCGGTGATCCTCTACAACGTGCCGTCGCGCACGGGGGTCAATATGAGCGCCGAGACCACCATTCGCATCGCGCGCGAGGTGCCGAACGTGATCGGGGTCAAGGAGGCGTGCGGCGAGATCAGCCAGATGCAGGATATAATTAAGGGCGCACCGGAGGGATTCCTCATCCTGTCGGGCGATGACGCCATGACCCTGCCGCTGATCTCGGTGGGAGGTCACGGTGTGATCTCGGTGTTGGCCAACGCACTGCCCGAACCTTTCTGTCGCATGGTACACACCGCCGCGTCGAGTGTTGCCAAAGCGCAGGCCGTATGGGCCGACCTCGAGGATGTATGCCACCTGCTTTTCGCCGAGGGGAATCCCGCCGGGGTCAAGACGGCTCTTGCCGTGAAGGGTATCTGCCGCGCCGATGTGCGCCTGCCTCTCGTGGAGGGCAGTTCCCGACTGCGCGAGGCCATGCAGAAGGCTCTCGAGGCTGTCGGTTAGTCGATCCTATGCTGGATTGCTTGGCTTTTCGGCTCGTAATAACGTGAAATACGAGAGCGCGAGACAGACACATGATCGGTCTCGCGCTCTCTTTTTCCGGCGTGGCCGATAATTTCAATCGGACATCCCCCTCGTGCCGCTGAAATTCGCACCCCGCCGTTGGTGTCACCACCACCATAATCAAAAGGTTCGATTGCGGGTGCAAGATAGGGGGGATTGTATCGAAAAATCTTGATTTAAATCAAGATTTTCACATTCTCTCCTCGATCGTCGCGGTGCCGATCACCCAAGGCAAAAAACGGGAGGGATCGGAACCTGCGGGGACATATATTTTCATGCCGTCGGGATTGTCGTTGCAAAAGAGCAAACGGAGGCGTGTGTTGGAGGTTATATCGAGCGAGGCGAGGCTGCAGGCGACACACTCGAGAGTCCGCAGCGAGGCGCAGTCCGAAATATCCAACGCGGTGAGAGGATTGGCATTGACGCGGAGAAGGGAGAGTTTGTCCTGTCCCGACAGGTCGAGTTTCCGCAATTCGTTTGCTATGCTCGTGCGGTTTTGTTCGTGCGTGCCGCAGTCCAATCTTACGAGCGAGCTGTTTTCGGGCAGAGAGAGCGAGGTGAGGCCGTTGCCTGCGCAACTCAGGTCGGTTAGGGCACTGCATGCGCCGACGTCGAGAGTTTTCAGTCCGTTGCGGTCACATGAAAGTTCCACAAGTGCGGAATTGGCGCTCACATCGAGCTGTGTGATAGCGTTGCGGGTGCAGTACAAATATTTTAGCGAGGACATGGCGGAGACGTTCAGTGATGCGAAGCTGTTTCCGCTGCAATTCAGGGTTTCGAGCCGGTTGTCGGCCGAAATCCGGAGCGAGGTGATCCTGTTGTCGGAGCAGTTGAGGTAGGTGAGAAACGCGTTGCGGCTCAGATCGAGCGTCGTGAGGTCGTTGTTGCCCACGCTGAGACGGCGCAGGTTGGTGAAATACTCTATGCCCGCGAGCGACTGTACGCCGCGCATCTGATTATGGCCGACAATATTTCCTCCCTCGTTGTCGAGATATATCTCCTCGACCAAAGCGGCCTCCCGGTCGGTGATCACGCCGTTACCGTCTTTATCCACCATCGGATTCCCCTCCATGTCTTTAGCGGAGAGGCACCACACCAGGAACACAGGATCGGGAATGGTGATAGGGAAAGGCCGCAGTTCGACGATCTCGGTACGGGTGCAGCCCGCACCGAGCAGCATGGCACTCAGAGCGACTATGATGCCCGCACGTCTCATTCGGGCTTCACAGTTTTGAGGAACAGTTCGTCGAGTTGGGCTTGGTCTATCGTCGAGGGGGCATCGATCATCACGTCGCGTCCCGAGTTGTTCTTCGGGAAGGCGATGTAGTCGCGGATCGAGTCGGCGCCGCCGAACAGCGAACAGAAACGGTCGAACCCAAAGGCGATGCCGCCGTGGGGAGGCGCGCCGTAACGGAAGGCATTCATCAGGAAACCGAACTGGGCCTGAGCCTGTTCGGGGGTGAAACCCAGCAGGTCGAACATGCGCGCCTGCAACGCCGAGTCGAATATTCTTATCGAGCCGCCGCCGACTTCCACGCCGTTCACCACAAAGTCGTAGGCGTTGGCCCTCACGGCGCCGGGATCGCTCTCCAAAAGCGGAATGTCCTCGGGCTTGGGCGAGGTGAAGGGGTGGTGCATGGCGTAGAAACGGGCCGTCTCGTCGTCCCACTCCAGCAGCGGGAAGTCGACCACCCACAGGGGGACGAATTTCGTCTTGTCGCGCAGGCCCAAGCGGCCTCCCAATTCGAGGCGCAGTTCGCTCAGCACGGTGAGGCTGCGGCGCCTTTCGCCGCTCACCACGAATATCATGTCGCCGTTTTGCGCGCCGAGTTCCGTTGCCCATCCGCGTAGCACGTCGGGCGAGTAGAATTTGTCTATGGAGGATTTTATCTCGCCGCTCTCATCGAGGCGAATCCACACGAGTCCTTTGGCTCCGATCTGCGGGCGCTTGACATACTCTGTGAGTTCGTCGATCTGTTTACGGGTGTATCCCGCGCATCCCGTCGCGGCGATGGCACCTATGTATTCCGCGTCGTCGAAGACGCCGAAACCGTGGCCTTTGGCAAGGGCTGTGAGTTCGTGGATTTCCATGCCGAAACGCAGGTCGGGTTTGTCGTTGCCGTAGCGCGCCATAGCTTCGGCCCAGGGCATGCGGCGGAAAGGTTTGGCGCCGAACTCGACCCCGAGCGTCTCGAAGAACATGAAACGCGCCATGCGTTCGAAGGTGTCGAGCACGTCGTTCTGTTCCACGAACGACATCTCGCAGTCGATCTGCGTGAATTCGGGCTGGCGGTCGGCTCTCAGGTCTTCGTCGCGGAAACAGCGCACGATCTGGAAATATTTGTCGTAGCCCGCCACCATCAACAGTTGCTTGAAGGTTTGTGGGCTCTGCGGCAGTGCGTAGAACTGATTGGGGTTCATGCGGCTCGGCACCACGAAGTCGCGCGCACCCTCGGGCGTGGAGCCTATCAGAAACGGCGTTTCGATCTCAAGGAAACCCTCGCGGTCGAGGAAACTTCGTGCCGACTGGGCCATGCGGTGGCGCAGCATCATGTTGCGTTGGAGCGGCCCGCGGCGTAGATCGAGGTAGCGGTACTTCATACGCAGGTCGTCGCCGCCGTCGGAGTTCTCCTCGATGGTGAACGGGGGGGTATCGGCTTTCGACAGTATCTTCACTTCGTCGAGTGCGACCTCGATATCTCCGGTGGGGATTTTCGGGTTTTTGGCGGCGCGTTCGACCACGTGGCCCACCACCTGAATCACGAATTCGCGGCCCATCCCGTCGGCGCCCTCTTTGAGTGCCGCGGGAGCGTGCTCATCCACCACGAGCTGGGTGATGCCGTAGCGGTCGCGCAGGTCTATGAATGTCATCGCTCCGAGGTTGCGCACCTTCTGTACCCAACCGGCAAGAGTTACCTCTTTTCCGACGTCGGCGGCCCTAAGCTCGCCGCAAGTGTGTGTCCTATACATAATATTTTCTATCTTTACAGCCTACAAAAATAGGTGAATATATGGAAATCGCGGCAAACGCGGACGAAAAATATATGCGGGAGGCACTGAAAGAGGCTGCCGCGGCGCTCGAAAGGGGCGAGGTACCCATCGGTGCGGTGGTGGTCGAGACGGCTCGGGGCAGAATTATCGGGAGGGGCCACAACCTCACCGAAGCCCTCACCGACGCCACCGCCCACGCCGAGATGCAGGCCATAACGGCGGCGGCAAACAGGATAGGCGGTAAATATCTGACCGATTGTACTTTGTATGTGACTGTGGAGCCATGCGTGATGTGTGCCGGAGCGAGCGCGTGGAGCCAGGTAGGGCGGATAGTCTACGGCGCGGCCGACCCCAAGCGAGGCTACCGGCAGTCGGGAGGCACGCTGCTCCATCCACGGACAACGGTCACGGCGGGCATTCTGGAGGAGGAGTGCGGGCAACTTGTGAGCGATTTTTTTAAAAAGCTGCGAGGCTGAGAAACTCCAAACAAGCCCTGAAAAAATCGCTGTAATTTTGGATTTTTTGTAAAAAAAAATAACTTTGCATGATTCCGGGCAAAATGGCCCGACAACAGACAACAACAAAATCTAATAGGAACCATGAAATTACTTAAAATGACAATTGCGTCGCTTGTTATGATGACAGCGGCGTTTGGTGTGTACGCACAAACGATCGAAGAGGCGTCGGAGGCTTATAACGCAGCGGCCGAGAAAGCAAAAGAGAAAGATTACGTCGCAGTCGTCTCGTTGCTGGAAAACGTTATCTCGATAGGCGAAAAGACTGGCCCCGATGCTGATGAACTCGTGCGCGAGGCTAAGAAAATGCTTCCGGGAATGAGTTTTCAGGCCGGAGGATCGCTCATTCAGGGCGGTAAACCCGAAGAGGCTATCGTATATTTCGAAAAGGCGGTGACACTGGCCGAAGAATATGAAGACGTCCGCACGCTTGGTCGTGCAAAAGATTGGGTGGCAAGGACTTATGTTATGATGGGCGGCAATGCGTTCAACTCGAAAGACTATGCCACTGCCGCTGAAATATTCCAAAAGGGTTATGACGTAAATCCCGACAACCCCCAGTTGGCGCTTTTCCTCGCGCAGAGCTATGGCGAAATGAAAGAGTATGATAAGGCCTATGAGGTGTTCCGCAATGTGATCTCGCTCGAACAGCACGGCGAAAAATATGCTAAAGAAGTAAACGAGGCAAAGGGACTGATCGCGCGTTATATGCTCATACACGCCGACGACCTAAAATCGTCGCAGCCTGCCCAGGCTGTCGAGATACTGGCCGAATCGGTGGCTGCTACTCCAGATCCAACGGCTTATCTGATGCTCGTGCAGATCGCCAACAATTCGAAAAACTTCGACAAGGTGATAGAATTCGGCGAAAAAGCAGCCGAAGCGCAGACTGATGCCGCCCTTAAAAGCGCTGCCTATTTTTATCTTGGCACCGCCTATGACAATAAGGGCAACCAGACCAAAGCCGTCGAATATTACCGCAAGGTGACTTCGGGCCCCAACGCCGCCACTGCAAAGGCCCAGATCGCAGCCATTCAGGCTGCACAGGCGTAGTTTGCGACCTCGAAATAAAAGTAAAAAGGACGGGAAAACCCCGTCCTTTTTTGATATATTTACATAATATTAATAAAGACTGCTGACACACTGCTGTCATTCCGGGGATATATCTTTGCCCATGTAAACCAAAATTCATAAGTAATGAAGATCACATCTTATCTCGTTTTCAACGGCCAGGCCGAAGAAGCTGCGAATTTCTACGCCGGGGTGCTCGGCGGACGGCTCGAAAATCTCACCCGCTTCGGCGACTTTCCCCCTGGAACTGAATGGGAGGTTCCCGCCGAATATGCACAAAAGGTCGGCCATTGCTGCATCGTCTTTCAGGGCGGCGCGATGAGCGTTGCCGATACCCTGCCCTCCGACCCGCGTGTTTTCGGGAACGGCGCCATGCTCACCCTGTCGTGCGACTCGCTCGAACAGGCCGAAGCGGTCTATGCACACTTCGCCGCCGAAGCGCAAAATATCAGCTGTCCAATGCAGGAAGTATTCTATGCAAAGCGTTATGGCGAGCTCACAGACAAATTCGGAGTTCTCTGGGCGATCATGTACTCAGAATAGATGAACCGCCTCGACCGTATATCTGCGATCCTCATTCAGCTTCAGTCGCGCTCGGTAGTCAGGGCGGCCGACTGTGCCGCGCGTTTTGGAGTGAGTGTGCGCACGGTCTACCGCGACATCCGGACGCTGGAACAAGCAGGGGTGCCCATCTGCGGCGATGCGGGGGTAGGCTATTCGCTCATGGAGGGATACAGGCTGCCGCCGCTGATGTTCACGCCCGAGGAGGCGTTGGCATTCCTCACAGCCGAAAAATTCATGGACAGCCTGACAGACAGCCACAACAGCAGCCATTTTCGCAGCGGAATGGACAAAGTGAGAGCAGTGATGCGCGGCGTGCAGAAGGATTATGTGAGCGAGCTGTCGGAGAAGATCACCGTGCGCCGCAGTACGCCTGAGGCGAAGCGCCCCGACCTGCTGCAAACGATCCTGAAAAGCGTGGGCGACAGCGAGATACTGTCGATGGACTACACAAATAACGACGGCAGGGTCAGCCGCCGCGACGTGGAGGTGTCGGGCGTGATATTCTCGCACCCGTGCTGGTATCTGACGGCATGGTGCCACCTGCGCGGCGATTACCGCACTTTCCGCCTCGACCGTATCGACAACCTCAGCTCTACTGGCCGCCGACATACCATCTCCGAACACCCGTCATTAATAAATTATAACGAACGACACACTATGAAAATCAACAGCATTGAGGTCAGGGATCTCGAACCAGTCAAAACTATTGCGCTCACCCATGTGGGTGATTATTCAGGCATTGGCAGCGCTTTCGGCAAAATCGGCCAGTGGGCCGGCATGAACAACTATTGGGCCATGAGGCCGCGCATGTTGGGGGTCTATCACGACGATCCGGATAGCGTGGCGCCCGAAAAACTTCGTTCGAGCGCCGCCCTTGAGGAGAAGCCAGGCATGGAGCCAGGCGCGGGAATGAGCCGCTATACGGTCGACGGCGGCAAGTTTCTGGTAATGAACGCCGAGGTGACAATGACTGAATACGGCGCGGCGTGGCAGAAAATCTATGCTGAGATTGTCTCGCGCGGATTGCAGGAGGACTCCCGCGACCACTATGAACTCTACATCAGCTGCATCGACAGCACACAGGGCGACGATGCTCCGTGGGTGGTCGAATTCTGCGTGCCGGTGAAATAGGGTTGATTATATTCGTCATCTCGAAGCATAAAGCGAGANNCTCGCTTTATGCTTCGAGATGACAGAATATAACCTGTGTTTTGCAAACAAAACCATCTGTTGCGTGTCCGGGACAGGCTTTGCTGCGCTCTGTCGGGATGACATTGAATTGATATGCTTTACATAGAAAAAGAAAGTTTAGCCCGTCCTGAAACAATAAAATACCTAAAATTGTGTTATTTATGTGGTGGGTGGTGAAAACACCGAGATTATTACTATATTTGTAGGCGTAAACAACGCAAGTTCATTCTGATCCTTATCTTCTTTGCATTTCCCGGATATGCCGCAGGCCCGGTTCTTTCATCGTTGAAATCGACCCGTATAGCTTTCTTTGTTTCGGCAGACAACCGCCCGAGTAAGTCCGTATAGACCGACTGAAGACGGTGATTGTTAGGTTTTTAACGATGACGCATGGATATGAAATCATTTTTTATAGGCAAGTATGAGATCAAACTGCCCATAGTGCAGGGGGGTATGGGTGTGGGCGTATCGCTCAACGGATTGGCGTCGGCAGTCGCGAACGAGGGCGGCGTTGGGGTCATCTCGGCGGCAGGGTTGGGGCTGCTATATCCCGACCATAAAGGCACTTATGCCGAGAAATGTATTCTCGGCCTGCGTGAAGAGATACGTAAGGCGCGTGAAAAGACCCGTGGCGTTATAGGGGTCAATATCATGGTCGCGCTCTCCAACTTTGCCGATATGGTGCGCACGGCAATCGAGGCGCGCGCCGATGTGATCTTCGCAGGTGCGGGGCTTCCATTGGATCTGCCATCCTATCTGACGCCGGACGACAAAACGCAGCTTGTTCCAATAGTTTCGTCGTCACGCGCCGCAAAGCTTATCTGTGAAAAGTGGGCGGCCAATTACGGCTACCTTCCCGACGCGATCGTGGTCGAGGGCCCGAAAGCGGGGGGGCACCTGGGCTTCCGCAGCGAGCAGATAGATGATGAGAACTACTCGCTCGAACACCTGATACCGGAGGTAGTCGCGGTGGCGAAGAGTTACGCCGGAGAGAAAAACATTCCCGTTATCGCGGCAGGTGGTATTGCGACGGGCGAGGATATCGTGCGGTTTATGGAGTTGGGGGCGTCGGCCGTGCAGATGGGGTCGATATTCGTGCCCACGGAGGAGTGCGACGCCTCGTTGGAGTTCAAAAAGGTTTACATCAATGCACAAGCGGAGGATATGCGGATCATCCAAAGCCCTGTGGGGATGCCCGGGCGGGCGTTCGACGGCGAGTTTATCCGCAG
>DBDQ01000058.1:13880-14010 GCA_002293665.1 Alistipes sp. UBA928
CCCCTATTGCATCATCAAGGCGCTCTACAACGCCGCGCGCGGTAATATGAAAAAGGGCTATGCGTTTGCTGGCGGCAATGCCTATCTGGCTGATAAGATACGGAGCGTGAAAGAGGTGGTCGAGAAATTG
>DBDQ01000058.1:14081-15449 GCA_002293665.1 Alistipes sp. UBA928
AGGTCGGCGGCCCGCAGCCACCCCAGGCGGAGGGCCGCTACGTTGCACTTCGCAACCATCCGTTGGCTGCGTGCCGAGAACGCCTGACGGGCGCTTAGATGAGGCTAGCCTCTACGGCTCGCTGCCTGAAAACAATTTAATAACCAAAAAACCATCCGCCAAAAGTGCGGGTAGAGATAATTTATGACATTTGACGAATTGAACATCGCGGAGCCGGTATTGAGGGCTGTCCGCGAAAAAGGTTACAGCGAGCCGACACCGATCCAGGTAGGGGCGATCCCGGTAGTGAGCCGGGGCAGGGATATTTTCGGTATTGCCCAGACGGGCACGGGGAAAACGGCGGCTTTTGCCATCCCCATTTTGCAGAAATTCTGGGAGGAGCGGCAACAGGCCACCGATACCGAACAACAAGCCGAACAAAAGGCAGAACAAAAACAGGAACAGACTGCGGAAGAACCCGCAGGTGAAAATAGAAATTCGCGCCGTCGCCGCGACCGCCGGGGCCGCTCACATGGCAAGAACGACGGCAAGCGTGTGATCCGGGCGCTGATACTTACCCCGACGCGCGAACTCGCCCTGCAAATAGACGAGTGCTTCACCGATTACGGCAAATACACGGGCTTGCGCCACACGGCCATCTTCGGCGGCGTGAAACAGGGCCCCCAGGTCGAACAGTTGAACCGCGGAGTGGATATCCTGATCGCAACCCCCGGCCGCCTGCACGACCTGATAGGGCAGGGGATGATAAAATTGGATGGCCTGACACACTTCGTGCTCGACGAGGCCGACCGCATGCTCGACATGGGTTTCATCGGGGATATCCGCAGGCTGCTGCCGCTTATACCCGAAAAGCGGCAGACGCTTTTCTTCTCGGCGACCATGCCCCTGCCGATTGTTTCGCTCTCTCGCTCGATACTCACCGATCCGGTGCGCGTGGAGGTAACGCCTGAGTCATCGACCGTCGACACGATAGATCAGTGTATATACTTCGTCGAGAAACCAGACAAGAAAGGCTTGTTGGTCTCAGTACTCAAAAAAGAGGCTGACAAGTCGGTGCTTGTGTTCTCACGCACCAAGCACGGTGCGGAAAATATCTCGCGCACGCTCAAGAAAGCAGGTATCCACAGTGCGGCGATCCACGGCGACAAGTCGCAGGGCCAACGCCAGAAAGCGCTTTCTGACTTCAAGGCCGGCAAGGTGAAGGTAATGGTCGCAACGGACATTGCCGCACGCGGTATCGACATCAAGGAGTTGCAGATGGTGATCAACTACGACCTGCCGGACGTGGTGGAGACCTATGTCCACCGCATCGGGCGTACGGGTCGCGCGGGTCACACGGGCAAGGCGCTCACGTTCTGTTCGCAGGAC
>DBDQ01000058.1:15511-15755 GCA_002293665.1 Alistipes sp. UBA928
ATGGCAGGATCGCAATCATTCGGCAAACGCGAGAACGAGAAGAAGAAGCAGGCCAAGCGGCTTGAAAAGCAGAAACGACGCGAGGAGCGTCAGGCGGCGGGGGTATCCTCGCCCGACGATATGATTGCGTGGGTCGATGAGAATGGCAACATCGTTGACACACCGCCCGAGGAGCGCGAGGCGGTGCGTCTGGAGGACGTTGAGATAGCCACTCCGAAGAAGGAGGAGGTGGTCGTGGAGCCAC
>DBDQ01000064.1 GCA_002293665.1 Alistipes sp. UBA928
CACCGTGCCCGAGGGAACGCCCGTGTTCGCCACCGCCGACGGCACCGTGAGCGAGGTGGAACGCAGCAATACCGGGTCGGGCCTCAGACTGGTGATAGATCACGGTAACGGATATCAATCCACATACAGCCACCTCTACGCGGGCAGCGTGCGCGTGCAGAGGGGCGAAACCGTGCGCCGGGGCGACATCATCGCCCGCACCGGCAACACCGGCCTCTCGCTCGCACCCCACCTTCACTACGAAGTCTACCACAACGGCATGCGTGTAGACCCCATCCACTACTTCTTCATGGAGCTCAGCCCCGGCGACTACCAACGCATAGTCCGCATTGCCGGCTCCGGTATGCAGTCCTTCGACTGATTCGTGAGTTTTTTTCTATGCACCCCGTAAAAACAGGGGGTGTTATCGAAAAAATATCTATTTTTGCGGCGTGAACCCCTAAAAATATGGGTATGAATTCCGCAAGATTTGAGGCGCTGGGCGAAATGGGTCGGCGCGAGGCATTGAAGATCGAGTTTTCGAAAGAGAAGATCTCGTCATATTTCGGCTGCGACGTGTTCGGTCGCGACCAGATGCGGCAATACCTGCCCAAGGCCGCCTTCGAGAGCGTGATCCTCGCCATCGAGGAGAACCGCCGTATCGACCGCCGAGTGGCCGACCAGGTGGCCGCCGGCATGAAAGCGTGGGCAATGGACAGGGGAGCAACGCATTACACCCACTGGTTCCAGCCGCTGAACGACTCCACGGCCGAAAAGCACGACACCTTCTTCGAGCCCGTGTGGGGTGGGGGAGCGGTCGAAAGTTTCAGCGGCGAGATGCTCGTGCAGCAGGAGCCCGACGCATCGAGTTTCCCCACCGGCGGTCTGCGAAACACTTTCGAGGCACGCGGTTACAGCGCGTGGGATCCCTCGTCGCCCACTTTTATCATCGACGACACGCTCTGCATCCCCAGCGTCTTCATATCCTACACCGGCGCGGCGCTCGACTTCAAAACGCCGCTCCTGCGCTCGATCGCCGCGCTCGACAGGGCCGCCGTCGAGGTGTGCACGCTGTTCGACAAAGAGGTGAGGAAAGTTGTGCCGACGCTCGGCTGGGAGCAGGAGTATTTCCTTGTCGACGAGGCGCTCTACAAGGCTCGGCCCGACCTCGCGCAGACGGGCCGCACGCTCATGGGCCACACCGCCGCCAAAGACCAGCAGCTCGAAGACCACTACTGGGGCGAGATTCCCGACCGCGTCGTCGCCTTCATGAAAGACATTGAGGAGCGCTGTTTCCGCCTCGGCATCCCGCTCAAAACGCGCCACAACGAGACCGCCCCCAACCAGTACGAATGCGCCCCGATGTTCGAGGAGGCCAACATAGCCGTCGACCACAACACGTTGCTGATGACCGTCATGCGCCGCGTGGCGGTGCGCCACCGGCTGCAGGTGCTGTTCCACGAAAAGCCGTTCCAGGGGGTCAATGGCTCGGGGAAACACATAAATTGGTCGCTCGCCACCGACCGGGGGCAAAATCTGCTCGCGCCGGGCAAAACGCCCAAGAGCAACATGCAGTTCCTCACCTTCTTCGTGTGCGCCCTCAAGGCCGCGTCGGAGCACGGCAACATGATAATGGCGTCGGTCGCCACCGAAGGCAACTCCCACCGGCTGGGCGGCAACGAGGCCCCTCCGGCTATCTTCTCGGTCTTCACGGGCCGCACTCTCAACGAAGTGCTCGCCGAGATCGAGGAGCGCATCAGCGAAAAGGCGCTCTCGCCCGACGAAAAAACGGGCATCAAGCTCGACATAGGCAAGATTCCCGAGATCATGCTCGACAACACCGACAGGAACCGCACATCGCCTTTCGCCTTCACGGGTAACCGTTTCGAGTTGCGCGCGCTGGGTTCGTCGGCCAACTGCGCCATGCCGCTCATAGTGCTCAACACCGCCATGGCCGAGCAGTTGGGACTGTTCGCCGCCGAGGTCGAACGACTGACAGGCACGGGAATCAAGAAGGACGAGGCTATATTGCAGGTCATCAGGGGTTTCATCATCGACTCGCGGCGAATCCGTTTCGAGGGCAACGGCTACTCTGCAGAGTGGCACGCCGAGGCCGCCGGGCGCGGACTGCGGGCTATGACCAGCGTGACGTCGGCGATCAAAGAGTATGTCGACCCACGTAACATTACGCTGTTCAAAGAGTTGGGTGTATTCTCCGAGGCCGAGTTAGAGTCGCGCTACGAGATCAAATGCGAGACCTACCTCAAAAAGGTACAGATCGAGGCGCGCGTGCTGGGTGACCTGGCAACCAACCACATCATCCCCACGGCCATCAGATACCAGAATGTGCTGATAGATAACGTGCAGGGCATCAAGGAGTTATTTAAAGCCGACGGAGCCGAAATGGCCGCCGCCGAGGTCGCCGCCATCCGCCAGATCACCGACCACGTGAAAGCGATCCGCGAGCAGACCCACGCAATGGTCGAGGCGCGCAAAAAATGGAACGTGGTTGATGATATTCCCACCCGCGCCGAAGGATACGAACGCGAGGTGGCGCCATTCATCCCGCTGATCCGTAATCACATAGATCACCTCGAAATGATAGTCGACGACCGTCTTTGGACCCTGCCCAAATACCGGGAGTTGTTCACGATCTAAAGTTGGTCGGAGTAGACCGAGCGCGGTAGCGCGTGCATGTTGTAGCGCGAAGACATCGACGCACCGTAAGCGCCCGCCGTTTTGATCGTTACAAGGTCGCCGCGCCGCAACTCGGGCAACTCGCGGCCGCTGGCGAACACATCCGACGATTCACACGCCGTGCCCGCAACGATATAGGGCCTGCGGGGCGAACCGGGCCGTGCGTCGAGATTCTCGATCTCGTGGTATGCCTCATATAGCGCCGGTCGGATCAACTCCGACATGCTGGCGTCGATGATAACCACCTCGTTACCGGCAGAATTGATCTTGTTGAACAGCACGCGCGAGATGAGTTCGCCGCACTGCGCAACCGCCGCCCTGCCGAGTTCGAAATGCACCTCCACATCACCCCCGGCCACGGCGCTCACATCGAGATTGTTGCGGAAAGCGTCGAAATAGGCGCGGAAATCGGGCACAGGCTCGGCGTCGGGCGCGTCGTAGTTGACCCCCAGACCGCCACCCATGTTGATGTAACCGAGCGGAAAGCCCTTGGCGGCGAACCATTCTACGAGCGAGTTCACCCGGCGACAGAAAAATTCGAACACGCGCATGTCGGTGATTTGTGAACCTATGTGGAAGTGAAGTCCCTGAAAATCGAGGTTTTTATAAGTGGGAAGCTCCTCCGCCACCTGCTCGATCTCGCGGTAGGATATACCGAATTTGCTGTCGGCCTGCCCGGTGGATATGTGGCGGTGAGTTTGGGGGTCGACATCGGGGTTGATTCGCAGCGCCACGCGGGCCCGCATCCCGAGCCGTCCGGCTATCTCGTCGATCACCTGCAACTCCTGGCGCGATTCGCAGTTGAATGCGCGAATCCCTTCCCTCACACCGAGCTCGATCTCCTCGTCGCTCTTGCCAACGCCGGCGTAGACGATGCCGTCGGCCGGGAAACCGAGCCGGCGAATCAGCCGCAACTCGTTGCCGCTTACGCAGTCGATGCCGAATCCGCGCTCCAGCACGGCCTGCAAAATCCGCTCATCGTTGTTGGCCTTTATAGCGTAATGTATCTTGTAACCGTCGCGGTCGGCCTCGGCGCGAATGGCGTCGAGCGTGCGACCCAACAGGTTCATATCGTAGAGGTAGAAGGGCGTGGGGAGTGCCCGGAACTTTTCGGTGATGGTTCTGCTCAGCATGATTTTTTTGACATTAACGTGCAAAAATATTGCGTTTTGTTTGTTTTTCACGCATTTTATGTGTTTTTTTGCAACAAAACCAACAGTTGTTAAAAATTATATGTTAACCATCCCCAACGTCGTCGAGGAGGTGATCAAAAAGAAACCGTTCCTCGAAGGGGCCCTCATCGAAGGGCTCATAAACCTGTCGGCCCTGGCGCGGCAGCTCAAGGGCGAGATCGAACAGAGACTCGGGAAACCGGTCAACGAGAGTGCCATCATCATGGCGCTCAATCGGTTGGTGCCGCGGCTGGAGCTCACCTCCACCATGAAGTTCCGCCGCATCATAGCCGGCGTGGGCGATATCATAGTGCGGAGCAACCTCACCGACTTCACCTACAACAACACCCCCACGCTCTACGGACGGCAGGAGGAGTTGCTGCGCGAGGTCTACTCGGCCCCCACGGCGCAGGATGTGCTGTGTACCTTCTCTCAGGGCATCTATGAGACGACGCTCGTGGTGTCGAGCTCGCTCGGGCCGATAGTCGAGAGGGTCTTTCGCGACGAGATACTCGTGCTGAAACGCGATCGGCTGTCGTCGATCACCGTCAAACTGCCACCCGAAAACACCGCCTGTCCCGGAGTCTACTACTACATTTTCAAGGAGTTGGCGTGGGACAACATCAACATCGCCGAGGTGATCTCCACCTCGAACGAGTTTACCGTCGTCGTCAGCGATGCCGACATTCATCGCGCCTTCACCATTTTGATGGAGGCGAAACGGGGAGTACAGTAAGAGTTAATTGAAAATTGAAAATGGAAAATATTAAGGGGAAATTAGTGCGGATTTGGACGCTCGTCGAGAGCGAGGACGCTTTGGAGCGCGATTTGGCATTGGCGTTGCTTCGCGAGGTTTATTATGAGGTTAAGTTCGGGGCCACACCCGATCATAAGCCCGATCCCGAGTGCGAACCAGAACCTGAACCAGAACCGGAGAGCGAGCCCACATCCGAGGCTGAACCTGAGCCCGAATCTGAGGCCGAGCCGAAACTCACGCCGCCGCTCATCCCGCGGCCGGTAGCTCCCGAAGTCATAAGATCGCTTTACGGATCGGATTCCGAGCCTGAGCCCGAACCCCAGCCGCGACCCGAATCCGAACCCGAACCAAAAACCTCAGCCATTGTCGGCGACACGATCCTGCCGAAAAAGACCCTCGGCGAAACCCTCCGCAGCGGCGCCCCCGAGCGCGACATGGCGACCCGAATAGCGGCGGCGCAGGCGGCGCACAGACCGGGGCTGAAACGTTCGATCGGGCTCAACGACCGCTTCCTGATGATCCGCGACATGTTCGACGGCGACGCCGACGGTTTCGACCGGGCCATCACCCGGCTCGACGCATTCACCGATCTCGACGAGGCGGTGATCTGGATACACGACAATTTCGACTGGAGCGCCGACAACAAGGGCGCGGCGTTGCTCGTCGGCCTGCTGGAACGAAAACTGGGACATTAATGGGGCGCCTCTACATAGTTCCTACGCCCGTCGGCAATCTCGAAGACATCACGCTGAGGGCAATCCGTGTGTTGAAGGAGGCCGATGTGATCCTTGCCGAGGACACCCGCACGAGCGCGGTGCTTTTGCGCCATTACGGGATAGATACGCCGATGCGTTCGCACCACAAGTTCAACGAGCACGCCACGGCGGCACGCATCGCCGCGGAGGTTCTGGAGGGAAAGACCATAGCGCTGGTCTCCGACGCCGGCACTCCGGGCATCTCCGATCC
>DBDQ01000085.1:0-183 GCA_002293665.1 Alistipes sp. UBA928
ATCACTTCGAGGCTTTTGGATTTCTCCCTGACGCCGACGACGTCGCCCAGGCGCAAACTGTACGACGGAATATTAACAACCGCACCGTTCACCGTGATGTGGCGATGCGAAACAAGTTGACGAGCGGCGGCTCTGGTGGGGGCTATACCCAACCGGTAGACCACGTTGTCGAGCCTGCATTCG
>DBDQ01000085.1:347-591 GCA_002293665.1 Alistipes sp. UBA928
TTGTCGGCGCCGAAGATGGGTTCCCCGAATTTACGCGCAATTTTTGTCTTTGGACCTATGTATTTTCCCATTGTTTTTGATCGTTAAAGTGTGTTACAAATATCGCTCCACAAAATCTGCGGCAGTGGTTACCTCGGTCGGCTTTTCCCGCGCCAACCTGACGGCTGACCAGCGGGCCTCCCTCGGTGACCTCCGGCGCGTTTACACGCGCCTCCGGTTAGGCGGACGACATCCGTTGTGGGGC
>DBDQ01000085.1:646-1284 GCA_002293665.1 Alistipes sp. UBA928
GATGGCCGATTCGCGACCCTGACCCGGCCCTTTCACATAGACTTTCACCTTGCGCAGCCCCATGTCGTAGGCGACCTTAGCGCAGTCGGTGGCAGCGGTTTGAGCCGCGTAGGGTGTGTTTTTCTTCGAGCCGCGGAAACCCATCNNTGCCGAAGACCAGCTGATAACATCACCGTTCTCGTTGGTGATCGTGACGATGACGTTGTTGAACGTCGAGTGAACGTGGGCGGCACCCTGAGCGCCTACCTTTACGACTTTCTTTTTTACGGTTGTTGTTTTCTTAGCCATAATTCACTCCTTACTTGGTTGCTTTCTTCTTGTTAGCGACAGTTTTCTTTTTGCCTTTGCGTGTGCGGGCGTTATTCTTGGTACTCTGTCCTCTGAGGGGCAGGCCCAGGCGGTGGCGGATACCGCGATAACAGCCGATGTCCATCAGTCGTTTGATGTTCATCTGGACAATCGAGCGGTTTTCGCCTTCAACCTTGATTCCGCTGTCGGCAATCGCGCCGCGAATGGCTCCCACCTGATCGTCGCTCCAGTCCTGAACCTTCGTGTCGTAGTCGATACCGGCCGTTTCGAGAATCTTGCGTGCGGTGCTCCGGCCTATCCCATAAATATAGGTAAGCCCGATCTCGCCT
>DBDQ01000085.1:1357-1509 GCA_002293665.1 Alistipes sp. UBA928
ATAGAGTTTGCCTTTGCGGCGAACGATCTTGCAATCCTCGCTTCTTTTTTTGATAGATGCTTTAACTTTCATGATAAAAGTCTCCAAATTTTAAATAAAGCACTTCGTGCCTATTTGTACCTGAACGATATACGTCCCTTGGAGAGGTCGTA
>DBDQ01000085.1:1614-2479 GCA_002293665.1 Alistipes sp. UBA928
TCAATAGCAGCTTGTTTTGCCATAGCTGTAAGCAGTTTAATGTTGTGTCCGAATTACCTCTTCAATAATCCCGAAGTCAGTCAACACATCGGCAGGCCCCTCTTCGGTAATGGCCACCGCGAACTCGAAGTGAGCCGCCGGTAACCTGTCGCGGGTACGTACCGTCCAACCGTCCTTTTCAAATACGACGTATTTCTTACCCATGTTGATCATCGGCTCGATGCACAGGACCATTCCCTTCTTGAGGACGGGGCCCCTGCCTTTCGTGCCGAAGTTCGGAACCTCGGGTTCTTCATGCATCTTCTTTCCCAGACCATGACCCACGAGTTCCCTCACCACGGAGAAACCGTTCGTTTCGGCATGCTGTTGCACAGCCGCAGAAATATCGCCGATGCGATTTCCTGACTTTGCCTGTGCGACACCTTTGTAAAGAGCTTCCTTGGTCACATCCAGCAGACGCTGCGTCTCCGGATGGATTTTTCCCACCGCAAATGTGTAGGCGGAATCACCACAAAACCCCTTTAGAATCGTGCCACAATCGACCGAAACAATATCGCCTTCCTTAAGAACGTAATCCGACGGTATTCCGTGCACGACGTCTTCGTTAACGCCGACGCAAAGAGTCTTCGGATAACCGTTGTAACCGAGGAAGCCCGNNGTGAGAGCGGATAAACCTTTCGGCCACCCGGTCGAGCTCGTTAGTGGTGACACCCGGCCTGATGTGTTTAGCCACTTCGGCGAGCGTTGCACTCACGAGCAGGTTATTCTCGCGGAGCAGTTCTACCTCTTCCCTGGTTCTTAAACTTATCATCAGTTACCTCCTCTGCCCTTAATACGTCCGGTTTTCATCAGACCGTCGTAGTGG
>DBDQ01000085.1:2495-7231 GCA_002293665.1 Alistipes sp. UBA928
ACGAGGATCAGCAGCGAGGTACCTCCGAAGAAGTACGAGAACTGCTGATTGATCCCGAGTTTCGCTGCGAACGTCGGCAAAATAGCGATGAGCGCAAGGAAGATCGAGCCCGGCAGGGTGATTCTCGTCATGATGTCGTCGATGTAGGCAGCGGTTGCCTTACCCGGCTTGGTGCCCGGAATAAAGCCGCCGTTGCGTTTCATATCCTCGGCCATCATGGTTGGGTTGACGGTGATCGCGGTGTAGAAATAGGTGAATGCGACCACCAACACGAAGAACGTCACGTTGTACCACAAACTCTCGTAGGCGAATGCCGCGGCGAAACCACCGTTGCCAAAGCCCGCGAAGAGCATCGGAAGGAACATCAGCGCCTGTGCAAAGATGATCGGCATCACACCGGCGGCGTTGACCTTCAGAGGTATATACTGACGCACTCCTCCATACTGTTTATTGCCCACGATACGCTTTGCATATTGCACCGGAATCTTCCGGACAGCCTGCACGAGCGCGATCGCGGCCATGAAAATAAGATAGAGCAAAACGAGTTCCACCACCAGCATCACGACGCCACCGGCACTGCCCGAGCTGAACCGTGTGGTGATCTCCGACCAGAAGGCGAAGGGCAGTCTGGCGATGATACCCACCATGATGATGAGCGACACGCCGTTGCCGATCCCCTTGTCGGTGATCTTCTCACCCAGCCACATCGTGAACATCGTACCTGCTATGAGGCACATCAGCGCCACAGCAGTGAAGAATGTCCCGCTCAGCACGAACGCCTCGGCGGGCACCTGCGAGTGGAGGTTGGCGATGTAGGCCGGTCCCTGCAAGCACAGCACGATGATGGTGAGGTACCTGGTCCACTGGTTCATCTTGCGGCGGCCGCTCTCGCCCTCTTTCTGCATCTTCTGGAAGTAGGGCACGATGATGCCCATCAACTGGATGACGATCGAGGCCGAAATGTAGGGCATGATACCCAACGCAAAGACCGACGCGTTGCTGAAAGCACCGCCCGAAAAGATGTCGAGCAGGCTCAGCAGGCCGCTGCTGTTGACCTGGTTTCCCAGTTCGGCCAGCGCCACGGGGTTGATGCCCGGTATCACCACAAAACTACCGAACCTGTAAACAAGAACGAGCAGCACTGTGTAGACGAGCTTTTGTTTCAGCTCCTCGATCTTGAATATGTTCCTTATAGTATCTACGAATTTCATACCTTTGGGGGTGAATTATGCCGGCGTGCCGACGGCGGCCGGAACTCCGACCGTGGCCGGAACGCCGGCCGCGATTTTAATTACCTTTCCTTGCATGCTCTCTATGGCGGCTTCGGCGCTCTTCGAGAACGCGTGGGCCGTCACGGTGAGGGCTTTGGTGAGCGAACCGTTGGCGAGAATCTTCACGCGGTCGTTTTTCGACACGAAACCGGCCTCGATCAGCGTATCCACCGAGATTTCGGTCACGTTCTTCTTCGCGGCGAGGTCTTCGAGCGTCGACAGGTTGATGGGCTTGTATTCGATCCGCTCCTTGTTGGTGAATCCGAACTTGGGCAGTCGCCTCTGGAGAGGCATCTGTCCGCCTTCGAAGCCCAACTTGTGCGAATAGCCCGACCTCGACTGTGCACCCTTATGGCCGCGTGTCGAAGTACCGCCTTTACCGGAGCCTTCGCCCCGTCCGATCCTTCTTTCGCTGTGAGTAGACCCCTTTGCGGGTTTCAAGTTATTGAGTTCCATAGTTCTTAATCTTCTTTTACAGGTTCTACTTCAGCCGCGGGAGCCGCAACTTTCTTCGGGGCAGCCGCTTTTTCTGCCTTCTCGGCCTTCGGAGCCGCAGATTTTTTCGCTGCCGGCGTTCCGGCTTCGGCTGCCTCCACTTTCACGAGGTGTTTCACCTTCTCCACCATCCCGAGGATGATGGGGGAGTCTTCGTGTACGACGGTACGCCCCATCTTTTTGATGCCCAGCGCGTCGAGGTTCTTCTTCTGACGTTCAGTGCTACCGATGCGGCTAACCACCTGAGTAATTTTAATCTTTGCCATAATTCCCAAATCAGATTAACCGTTAAACACTTTATTCATCGAGATACCGCGGGCCTGAGCCACGGAGTAGGCGTCGCGCAGCTCCAAAAGCGCGGCGATCGTGGCCTTCACAAGGTTGTGAGGGTTCGACGATCCCTTGCTCTTGGCGAGGACGTTGTGCACACCCACGCTTTCCAGCACGGCGCGCATTGCACCACCGGCGATGATACCGGTACCGGGTGCGGCCGGGCGTATCATCACGAGCGAGCCCGAGTAGCGCATCTCCTGTTTGTGGGGAATGGTACCGTGCAGGATAGGGATTTTCACCAGATTCTTCTTGGCATCTTCCACGCCTTTGGCGATGGCGGCGGTCNNGCCGAGGCCGTACCCGACGACGCCGTTCTCGTTACCAACGACCACGATCGCCGAGAAACTGAACGTGCGTCCTCCCTTGGTCACTTTCGTAACCCTCTGGATGCTCACGAGCTTGTCTTTAAGTTCGAGGTCAGAGGTTCTGACTTTCTGTATGTTACTTTTTGCCATTATCTTGCCTTATTAGAAGTTGAGACCACCTTCGCGGGCGGCGTCGGCCNNGTTGCGGTCGAAAGCCACTCGCGAGATACCCTTGTCGGTGGCACGTTTGGCGGCGAGTTTGCCTACCAAAGCGGCCACTTCCTTGGGTGTTTTTCCGGTCACGTCGGCTGCGACCTCCTTGTCGAGCGACGATGCCGCGGCGAGCGTCTTGCCGGCCACGTCGTCCACGAGTTGCACGTAAATCTGCTTGTTGCTCCTGTAAACCGTCATGCGGGGCTGAGCAGCGGTACCGTTTACCACCTTGCGANNTTTTAGTCAATGCCATAGTTCTTCTACGATTTACGATTATTTACCGGCAGATTTACCCGCCTTACGACGCAGTTGTTCTCCGACGAACTTGATACCCTTGCCCTTGTACGGTTCGGGCTTGCGCAGGCTGCGAATCTTTGCCGCCACCTGGCCGATAAGTTGTTTGTCGGAGCTTTTGAGAGTAATGATGGGGTTTGCCTTACGGTCGGTGACGGCGGTAGCCTGCACTTCGGCCGGAAGCTGTATCCATATATCGTGAGAGTAACCGAGGCTCATCTGGAGAACGTTCCCCTGAACTTCGGCCTTGTAGCCAACACCAACGAGTTCCTGTTTGATCTCGTATCCGGCAGACACGCCCACCACCATGTTGTTGATCAGAGCGCGATAGAGCCCGTGCATCGAGCGGTGGCGGGGTTGGTCGGTAGGACGAGTTACTGTCAATACGCCATCCTCTGCTTTGACCGTAATGTCGCGATCAACTTGCTGCGACAACTGTCCGAGANNGCTAACCACATTGTCCTTCGAGACTTCCACAGTCACTCCGGCGGGCAGGTTTACAGGTAATTTACCAATTCTTGACATTTTTTCTTGTTGGGATTAATAAACGTAACATAAAACCTCGCCTCCCACATTCTCCTGACGGGCAGACTTGTCGGTCATGATGCCCTTGGAGGTGGAGACGATAGCTATACCGAGGCCGTTCATCACGCGCGGCATGTCGCCTGCGGTCGAATAGCGACGCAGACCCGGGCGGCTGATGCGCTTGAGGTCTTTGATAGCGTTGACTTTTGTTGATGGGTGGTACTTGAGGGCGATCTTGATAGAAGGGTGCCCTTTTTCGTCCTGCTCGAACTTGTAAGCAAGAATATAACCCTGATCGTAGAGGATCTTGGTTATTTCCTGTTTAATTTTTGAACCGGGAGCTTCAACCGTTTTGTGGTTGGCTTTCGCCGCGTTTCTAATCCGAGTGAGGAAATCCGCGATAGGATCCGTCATGTGATTAAAATATTAAAATTAAACGTTTTATGCGCAACATGCGCTAATATGCGCGCGCAAAGGTAGCGATTTTTTTTGAATCACCACTCTTTGCGCACGCAAAAAGGTGTATTTTTTTATTGCGTAAGCCAAATTTGCCGCCGCGCTTCGGCTTACCAACTCGCCTTCTTGACTCCCGGGATAAGCCCCTGAGAGGCCATTTCGCGGAACTGGATGCGGCTGATACCGAACTGGCGCATGTAACCTTTCGGACGACCAGTCAGCTTGCAGCGGTTGTGCATGCGGATGGGGTTGGAGTTGCGAGGCAACTTCGACAGACCCACCTGGTCGCCTTCGGCTTTGAGTCGTGCGCGTTTTTCGGCATACCTGGCCACGAGCTTTGCACGTTTCACCTCGCGCGCCTTCATTGATTCCTTTGCCATACTATTGAGCTTTTTTTGCGTTTTTGAACGGAAGGCCGAACTCGCGCAGCAGGGCGTAAGCCTCTGCGTCGTTGTCGGTGGTGGTTACGAAAGTGATCTCCATGCCGAGGATCTTGGTGATCTTGTCGATGTCGATCTCGGGGAAGATGATCTGTTCGGTGATACCGAGGGTGTAGTTGCCCCGTCCGTCGAACTTTTCATTGATCCCCTTGAAGTCGCGGATACGCGGCAGCGCCACAGCGACCAAACGTTCCATGAATTCATACATCTTGTCGCTCCTCAGCGTCACGCGAATACCCACGGGCATTCCCTTACGCAGTTTGAAGTTCGAGATATCCTTCTTCGACTTGGTCTGCACGGCTTTCTGCCCCGTGATCTGACTCAGTTCGGCGATCGCCACGTCGATCAGTTTTTTGTCGGCCACAGCCTGCCCCATCCCTTGGTTGACGACGATCTTTTCGAGT
>DBDQ01000085.1:7241-7770 GCA_002293665.1 Alistipes sp. UBA928
GCTCTTGTAGCCGAACTCCTTCATCAGGGCGGGTACGATCCGTTCCTTGTATTCGGTCTTGAAAGTCGGGGTGAATTTCCCGGCCGCCGGTGCACTTTGCGCCGCCTGGGCCTCTTTTGCTACTTTTGCCATTNNGTAACGAACTAATTTCCCGTCTGCTCCTTCGCGGCGGCCCACACGTGTGGGATTTCCGCTTTTGGGGTCGACGAGTTGGAGGTTCGAAATGTGTATCGGAGCCTCTTTTTTGACAATCCCGCCCTGAGTATTCTGAGCGTTGGGCTTGGTTGCTTTCGAGACCATGTTGGCTCCCTCTACAACGGCGCGGTTTTCGCTCACGATCACGCTCTGTACCTTACCGGTGTGTCCTTTGTCGTTTCCGGCAATGACCCTCNNCTTTCTTTATCTTTAATTTCTGTGCCATCTCGCTGTGAATTAAAGCACCTCGGGTGCCAGTGAAACGATCTTCATATATCCGTCGCGAAGTTCGCGAGCTACCGGGCCGAAGATACGCGTACCGCGCATTTCGCCC
>DBDQ01000080.1:0-25521 GCA_002293665.1 Alistipes sp. UBA928
CAAGGTGCTCAATCCCGATCTGGTTATCTGCCGCCTGTCGCCTGAAACCAAACTGACGATGGAGTTGACCATCGGCAAGGGTCGCGGGTATGTGCCGGCCGAGGAGAACCAGGTTGAGAATCCCGAGTTCGGCCTGCTCGCCATCGACTCGATACATTCGCCGATCGTGAACGTCAAGTACTCGATCGAGAACTATCGCGTCGAGCAGCGAACGGACTACGAAAAGCTGAATCTCGAGATCACCACCGACGGTTCGATACACCCCAAAGAGGCGCTCAAAGAGGCAGCTAAAATCCTTATCCACCACTTCATGCTCTTCTCCGACGAGAAGATTACCGTCAATATCGACGAGGGAACGAGCACCGAAGAGTTCGACGAGGATGTGCTGCACATGAGGCAGTTGCTCAAAACCAAACTGGCCGATCAAGACCTGTCGGTGAGGGCGCTGAACTGTCTCAAGGCTGCCGAGGTAGACACCGTGGGCGATCTGGTGCGTTTCAACCGCAGCGACCTGCTGAAGTTCCGCAACTTCGGCAAAAAATCGCTCTCGGAGTTGGACGACCTGCTCACCACGCTCAACCTGCACTTCGGAATGGATGTCGCACCTTATAAATTAGATAAAGATTAAGGCACGCAGTGCCCCTCTTAGCAGCAACCCGCCTTCGTTTTCCGGATGTCGATGCGTCGAAGAGAGGTCATTAACACTGTAAAGTAAAACCAGAGATGAGACACAATAAGAATTACAACCACCTCGGCAGAACGTCGTCGCACCGAAAAGCGACTTTGGCCAATATGGCCTCCTCGCTCGTTCTGCATAAGAGAATCCAAACTACGGTGGCCAAAGCCAAAGCGCTCAAAATGTATGTCGAACCCCTCGTTACCAAATCGAAGGAGGACACGACACACTCCAGGCGCGTGGTGTTCAGCTACCTGAAGGACAAACACGCAGTCACCGAACTGTTCCGTGTGATCGCTCCCGCGGTGGGCGACAGGCCCGGCGGTTATACCCGAATCCTCAAAACGGGTTTCAGGTTGGGTGACGCGGCCGACATTTGCATCATCGAGCTCGTGGACTTCAACGAGACCTATCGTGCAGGCGTTACCGCCTCGGGATCGGGTAAGGCCCGTACACGTCGCGGAGGACGCGGCGCCTCGGCTGCTGCCGCAGGTGCCGATGTCGCCACCGGTGCGGAAGGCGATGCAGCAACCGATGCTTCGGCCGCAAAGGCCAAGAAGCCCGCTACCAAAAAAGCGGCTCCCGCGGCCGGCAAGCCCAAAGCCGCTCCTGCTCCCCGCGCAGCCAAGACCTCAGGGTCGAAAGCCTCCGCAGGACGCAGCGTGGCAACCAAAAAGGGTTGATCGTTTATCGCGATCGGCGACGGTCATTGGGGCCGTTATGATTCAAGAAATGAGGCAGGTGTGCAATGTGCACCTGCCTCGTTTTTGGGATAATGATGCCCAAAGTGGCACTTTTCACGGCTAAATATCATCAAGAGTATTTGCCTCCTTTTCTTCCGAATTTCTTTGGGTGTTAATTAACGTGAGTTCGACGAATTGGCCAATTATAATTGATTTGTTTTCAGTCTGTTTTAGCTTACGCGAAGCCGTCGGCTTCGCAAAGTCCCCCTTTCGAAGGGGGATTTAGGGGGTAGGTTACAAGGAACGGCTCTTACAGAGCCGTTAACGTGGGTTCGATGAGTTCATTTGAGCCCGAAACATAACTTAATGCACTATATGTCAAACTATTTGAATTCATCGAACTCACGTTAATTATGTCTTCGTAACCAAGACTTATTCTCCCGTCTTTGGTCATCTGCACAGCCATATTACTATTGGAAGTTTTCCAAAAGGATATATAATCACACTTTTCGACATGTAGAGCAGTCATTTCATATCCATCCCCTTCGTAATATGGACGGCTGAAAAACTCAAACGAATTAGTCGGAGGCCCGTATTTATCGACATAACTCGACTTTAAGGACTGATAACTGGATTTCAATGAGTGCCATGATGTCTCTTTTGGAAGTAATGCAACAACCTTCCATACAGTCTTTGTTTTAGGAGTGGCTAATATATAAATTTCACATTGTTTACCGACAAATTGACCGTTCATGATAGCGGCATCTTCCAACATTCTATCAAATGTGAATCCTTCCAATTTCATATTTTCAACAAACGCATCTAAACTGCCATCAATCGGCACACCCTTAAATGAAGCGTGTTGTTGAAACTCCTGGGATTCCTGTGCTATCACTGAAAAGCATCCTGCCGTGACAGCAATTAAGAGTAAAAGTATCTTTTTCATAATTTCGATAAATTAATTGGGTTTTTGCAAAATAGATCAATATTTTCAAAATAATCAAATCGTTTATCGATGTATTCATGTTATTAGCACATGTTTTTCAATTTATGAAAGATTTATCTACCTGAACACCGCAAGATTGGGTTCATTTAGCGAATCTTTGCCGGCGGAAGTGTAGATGTAGTCAAGACAGTAGCGGTAGCGTTCTTCGACTTTGCCGCGTACAACCTTCATCAGGGATTGATACCGCCATCAAAACTGAAACAATAACTCGATGCCGTCCACGACATTTGCATTGACGGGCTGTTAATATTGAACGACGATATTTTGGATCGGACTCTCGAACAGATCCCGTTCAAGCATCCTGTCGCCAACACGAAATACGAAGCTCTGTCGTGGTGTTTCAAGTACCCCCTCTCAAATGGCAGTTTGGAGGGAGTGCGTGTTTTTTTTTCAAAAAATCTTTCCAAAAAATAGTATTATGCATTGCATAGTATTATTATTTATTGTATATTTGCAGTGCGAAAATAACTAAAGCAAAAATATTATGGCTATGAAACAGACTTACAGTGTAAACATCGGCGGGAGGGCGTACAACATCGACGCCGATGCCTACGCATTGCTCGACAGGTATTTGAACGACATCTCGTCGAGACTCAGCGACTCGGATGTCGAAAGTATGGATGACATCGAGGCTCGTATCGCCGACATCTTCGACGAGCGCATTTCGTCGTCGATGCTGGTGGTAAACATCGAAATGGTGCGCCGCGCTATGGGCATCATCGGTCGGCCCGAAATGTTCGGCGGGCAGAAACGCGGATTCTCCTACCAGAGCGGGTCTTATCCTCACGAACCGCGAAGACTCTTCCGCTCGTGGAGCAACAAGGTGATCGGCGGGGTATGCGGCGGTTTGGGCGAATATTTCGACATCGACCCGAACGTAATCCGTCTGATCTCGGTGCTGCTCGTGTTTTTCGGCGGCCTTTCTCTCTGGGTCTACATCATCATGTGGATAGTGCTGCCCCAAAGCCCCTATTATGTTAAATAAAAAATCGAATACCATGACAGTGGAAAGTTTTAAGAATGTCGATAATGTGAAGGCGCAGATGCGGAAAGGGATTCTCGAGTATTGCATTCTGTCGATCCTGTCACGCGGCGATTCGTATGCACCCCAAATTATAGTAGAACTCAAAGATGCCGACATGATCGTTGTCGAGGGGACGTTGTATCCTCTGCTCGCCCGGCAGAAAAATCAGGGGCTCCTCTCCTATCGCTGGGAAGAGTCGCCGCAGGGACCGCCGCGAAAATACTACATGATCACCGACCGCGGGCGCGAAGTGCTCAACGAACTCGACGGAGTGTGGCAGGAGATGGTGGCGCAGATTGAGGCAATACGTTACGGAGCGGGAACGGAGGGAACACCCACGGCGGATAATTGTGATAACCTGTAACCTAAATAGAGACTATGAAAAAAGTAGAAAAAGTCAGCATAGCGGAAATATCGTTCACTCTGGACAGTGATGCCTATCTCGCTCTAAAACAATATCTCGACTCGCTGCAGGAGTACTATGAGAACGATCCCGACGGCAAGGAGATCACCCGCGACATAGAGGCGCGGATCGCCGAGTTGATACTTGAGGAGCAGGTCTACACCAAGGTCGTGTCGCGGCCGCTGGTCGAATCCATCATTGCGCAGCTCGGCACGCCGGAGGAGATCGACGACGAGGCGGGCGAAGGCTCCGATGGGGCGTCGTCGAGAGGCGCCGGGAGTGCCGGTATGTCGTCGGAGAGCTCCATTCCGCGCAGACTGCACCGCAGTGCCGAGGGAAAAATCCTCGGCGGGGTGTGTAACGGGATCGCCAAATTCATGGACATGAACGTGGCATGGGTGAGGATTGCTTTTCTTGCACCGCTGTTGCTGCGCATATTTATTGCACCGTTCCATTGGTTCTGGTTCCGGGAGTTTTGCAACGGGTGGATATGGGTATTCTTTGTGACCTACATCGTGTTGTGGATCGCGCTGCCAATGGCCCGTTCACCGCGCCAGAAACTCGAGGCGAGGGGCGAACGGATAACCCCGGCGTCGATTCGCCACACCATGCAGGGCGCCGCAAGCACTCCCGCGGGCAAGAAAGCGGCCTCGGTGGCGGCGGAACTCGTGACCGTGCTGGGGCGCGTGGTGTTGTTCTTCGTGAAGTTTGTGATGGCGGTTATCGGGTTTTCGGTGCTGTTTGCCGCGGCGGCGATAATAGTAGGCATGCTGGCTGTGCTTTTCCATCCCGCGACAATGGTGGTGGCTAACGATATTGCGATCATTTCGTTGTTCGACGGAATGAGAACACCGGTGTTGTTCGTTTTGCTGACGCTGTTTTGCGCGATGATGCCGCTGTTTGTGATCGGAATGGCTATGTTGAGTTTCACCTTCAGTTGGCAGCTCGGACGGCTGTTCTACGTCCTGACCTTGGGCTCGTGGGCACTTGCGATAATATTCTGCGGGTTTGTGGCTATAAGTGAGGCGCGCTTTTTTCGCGACGTGTTGCCCGACCGGATCGAACAGTTTGAGTCTCACGGACGGCACAGGCATGGGGGATATGACCACGATAGCGCTGATGGATGGCGCGTTACTCCGGGGCGGGTTACGATACGTGAGAGCGTCGATTCACTTGACAGTGATGAGACCGGCAGTCTGAGGATCGACTCCGTGGCCGGTGGTGAAGTGATGGATAATGTGGCTGACAGCAGTCGCGTGGAAATCAGACGGATAGATTAATACACATCGGCTATAACACCAAAAATTGTGACCGGTAAAGAGTTATATTTATCCCTGCCGGATCGTTATATCATTAAGTCATTGTGACTTTGTTTCAACAGACCGCCGTGAAGGCTCTCATGCTAAAAAAACGTTAAGTTTAAAGATTGATTGGTGGAAGGCCGCTCATGGTCAGAGATGGGCGGCCTTCATTTTGCTGTTTATGTGTGAGTCACATCATGTCTTTCAGTGCAGCAATCTCGGCGGGCCAGCGGCTCTCGTCGGGGGTTTCGAGCACGAGCGGCATGGCGTCGAAACGGGAATCGCGCACGATGTAGCGGAAACAGTCCCACCCGAGTTCGCCCTCGCCGAGGGGGGCATGTCGGTCGACATGGCTTCCGCGCGACTTCAATGTGTCGTTCAGGTGGAGACCGCGAAGATATTTGAAGCCAACCACTTCGGCGAACTCGGCGAACGTCGCGTCGCATGCCGCCGCCGAGCGCAGATCGTAGCCCGAGGTGTAGGCGTGGCAGGTGTCGATGCAAACCCCGACGCGGCTCTTGTCGTGGACGCCGGCTATGATGCGTGCCAGATGCTCCCACCGGTGGCCCACGCCGCTACCCTGCCCCGCCGTGTTTTCGATCACCGCCGTAACGCCGTTTGTGGCTTTCAAAGCGAGATTTATCGACTCCGCGATGCGGTCGAGACAATCTTCAACAGGGATCGCGCTCAAAGTACTTCCGGGATGAAAATTGAGGCGGTCGATGCCCAACTGTTCGGCGCGCCGCATCTCGTCGACGAATGCCGCGCGCGATTTTTCCAACTCCGGCGTCGAGGGATGGCCCAGATTGATGAGGTAGCTGTCGTGGGGAAGTATCTGCCCGTCGCCATAGCCAAAGCGCTCGCACTCAGCACTGAACGCCGCGATGGACGCTGCCGTGAGAGGCGCCGAATGCCACTGCCGCTGGTTCTTGGTGAACAGGGCGAAAGCCGTTGCCCCGATCTCATAGGCGCGTCCAGGGGCGTACTCTACGCCCCCCGCCGCGCTGACGTGTGCTCCTATGTATTTCATTGCGTATGCGTTTTTCGTGGCTAAGATACGGAATTTTTAGTAACTTTGCAGGGTATGAAGACGATGCGAACATTTCTTTACGCGGTGCTCGTTGCGCTGGCAGCCGGGGCGGGTACCGAGAAGGCGCTGGGGCAGTTTACGATGAATTCGATAGGGAGAGGAGCCAATATAGAGACTCCTATGCCACTGGAACCCAAACCGATAGATGACCGTATAATCAATCGGGCTCACCAGAGTGTGCTCGAGCGCGAGGAGTGGAACAGGCATAATAACGTCGATTTCCGGGTGAGCCTCACCGGCATGGTCACCCAATTCAACAAATCGTGGACGACGAATAACCAAAATAGCGTATCGAGCGAACTGTCAGCATATTACTACCACATTTACACGCGCGACAAGTACTCGTCGACGTTTAAATTCGATGGCATCTACGGCATGAACTACATCGACGACGTGTGGTTCAAAAATCAGGATAAACTCGAGATTTACCATCTCTCGTCGTGGAAAATGCGCGAGCAGGGCGTGCTGCGGTTCTGGGCCTACGGCGTGTCGGCGAAATTTGCGTCGCAGTTCGCCGAAGGGTTCGAATCGCGCGACAAACGGGAACAGGTGTGGAGCAATTTTATGGCGCCAGGAACGCTCAACGTCGGGGTCGGATTCACCTACACTTCGCCTTCGCCACGCCTGCCTTTTGTGGTGACTATCAACCCATTGTCTGGTGACGGGCTGTTTGTGCTCGACGATCGGATCACCGACGAAAGAAGGCAAAAACTGGGTATTCCGGTGCCGCGAGCCTCCGATGGCAGCCCGATACGATCCAAGATCGAGGGTGGGTCGAGCCTTGCGGTCGACTTTAACCGGACTTTTTCGCTGGGCGACAGAAGGCGTACATTGCAGTATATCACCACTTTGAGCTCTTTTTACGGCTGGATGACACAGGTGGCGCGGCGCACTCCCGCAGATGGGAATGTGTCGGGGCCGGCAGCTATATTACCCACTGTGGGATGGACCAACAGACTGATTTTCAACCCGCTAAAATTCATGACGATGGAGTTCCGCACGACCTCGATCTATGACCGCAGTCAGGTCAACCGGGTTCAGATGCAGTACTACCTGAGAGTGGGGCTAACTTATGGATTTAAAAACAGATAGACGTGAATATTAAGAAGAATAAACGACCCGCGATAGCATTGCTCATCGGTACGGGGGTATTTGTGGGACTCATGGTGGGCGTTTTTGCCAAAGCGTGGCAGCAGGCGGGGGCATACGGTGATCCGGGAACCGTCGAAGAAAACTCCTCGAAGGAAGGCTTTCGACTGTTCGACGGCTGGGGCAAGGGACGTGGAGGCATTTTCGGCGGCGGAGGACACGATAAGATCTCGTACACAATGTCGCTCATCGAGAGTCTGTATGTCGATCCGGTGAGTGTCGACTCGCTTGCCGAGAGTGTTATTCCGCTGATACTCGAAGAGTTGGACCCTCACTCGATCTATATTCCGGCATCTGACTTTGCCGCGGTAAGTGAACCGTTGGAAGGAGAGTTCGATGGTATAGGCGTGATGTTCAATATGTTGACCGACACCGTGGTGGTGCTTAACGTGATCCGCTCAGGGCCCAGCGACAAGGCCGGAGTGCAGAACGGCGACAGGATAATACGCATAGACGACTCGCTGGTAGCCGGACGTAAAATCCCTCAGGATCAGATAGTCAGGCGACTGCGCGGACCTCGTGGAACGCGGGTTAAGCTCGGTATCGAGCGCCAGGGGGCTGCCGATCTCGTTCCGATAACGGTGGAGCGCGGTGTGATACCGATCAAAGCGCTCGATGCGGCGTTTATGATCGCTCCCGAAGTGGGTTTTGTAAAATTGTCGACTTTTTCCCGGCTGTCGGGCAGTGAGCTTCAGAGTGCACTGTCCGAACTTGCCGTGCAGGGTATGCGGCGCCTGATCTTCGATCTGCGCGGCAACGGCGGCGGCTACCTCGGACAGGCCATCGAGATTGCTAACATATTCTTAGCCAAGAATGAACTGATCGTCTACACCGAGGATAGGGACGGCAAACAGGATCGCATGTACAGTAACGGGCGGGGAGGGTTCACTGAAATTCCGTTGGTCGTGCTTATAGATGAAGGGAGCGCCTCGTCGAGCGAAATACTCGCTGGTGCGATCCAGGACAACGACCGCGGCATGATCGTAGGGCGCCGCTCATTCGGCAAGGGGCTTGTGCAGAGGGAGATACCCTATCCCGACGGTTCGGCGATACGGCTGACCATAGCTCGGTACTACACCCCTTCGGGGCGGTCGATCCAGAAGCCCTACGACAATGGAACGGAGGAGTACCGGATGGATATTTACAACCGGTATTCGCATAACGAGATGTTTTCGGCCGACAGCATACGGCAGGATTCGACGAAATATTATACCCGGAGCGGACGTGTGGTGCATGGCGGAGGCGGGATCATGCCCGACTACTTCGTGCCGGTAGATACGGTTGGGGTAACTACTTATTATCAGAGAGTTAATGGCCGCAACCTGATCTATCGCTTTGCTATGGACTGGGCGGACAGAAACAGAGCCCGGATCAACTCCGTTGTCACGACCGCCGACCTCGACGCGCTGCTGAGTGACTATCCGCGGCTGGTGGATGATTTTGTCGCCTATGCCGCACGAAATGGTGTTGCGCCTGATCGTCAGCAGATTGCGATTTCGCGACAGGTGCTCGATGCCCAGCTGAAGGCGCTGATCGGAAATAATACCGCTCTCGAATACAACGGTTATTACGCGAAAATATATGTTATCGACACGACCATTCTGAAGGCACTTGAGGTGCTTAAAGAGATGCCGGCCGAAGTATCGAACTAAAGAAAATTATTTGCTATGGCAAAACGAAAAGAGAGTGCAGGGAAGAGCGTTCAAGGATCGCATATTTATGTCGGCGTGGTCGATATGACGGCGTCGGGGTCTATGTATGTGGTTACCGGACAAGAAGATGTGGGTGATATTTTCGTCGACCATCATCGCGGTGGCCATGCCCTGAATGGCGATACGGTCGAAGTTAGGGTTATTAAGCGCAAACGCTCCGCGGGTAATGCTCGTGGTAGCGCTCGTGGCGGCATTCATGGTCATAGTGGCGGCAAAAACAATCCCCAAAGACTTGAAGGAGAGGTCGTTAAAGTCACAGAGCGCAGTCAGCGCAGCTATGTCGGAGTGTTGGATGTGACCGAGCATGCTGTTTTTCTGAAGCCTGATACGCGAAAAATGCCGGTCGATATTTATGTTAGACGGAAGGAAGGACAGGAACTGACCGACGGCCAAAAGGCTGTGGCTAAGATAATTGACTGGCAGGAAGGAAGTAAATGTCCTGTCGGTGAGATTGTCGAAGTGCTGGGAAAGGCGGGCGAAAACGACACCGAGATGCACGCGATAATGGCCGAATTCGACCTGCCCTGGCGATTCGAGCCGCGGGTCGAACAGGCGGCCGAGGAAATCCCGAGTGAGATCACTGCCGAAGAGATAGCCCGCCGCCGCGATTTTCGTTCGGTAACGACTTTCACGATTGACCCCGAGGATGCAAAGGACTTTGATGACGCACTGTCTATCAGGAAGCTGAGTGACGGAAACGAAAGTGATGGTTCCGGTAGCCCGCGTTGGGAAATAGGCGTGCATATTGCCGACGTAACCCACTATGTGACACCCGGTAGTGTGGTCGACACCGAGGGCGAGGATCGCGCAACGTCGGTCTACTTGGTCGACAGAACAGTGCCGATGCTGCCCGAAAAACTCTCGAACGACCTCTGTTCGTTGCGACCGTTCGAAGAAAAACTCTGTTTTTCAGCCGTTTTCGTGATCGACGAAGAACTCACCATCCACAGCGAATGGTTCGGGCGGACGGTGATCCGTTCAGACCGACGGTTCTCCTATGAGGAAGCGCAACGGATTATCGAGACCGGCGAGGGCGATTTCGCCGTCGAAGTACTGAAATTCAACGAGTTGGCGCAGGCAATGCGGCGGCGACGTTTCGCGAAAGGAGCCATTACGTTCGATCGCGAAGAGTTTAAATTCCGGCTCGATGAAGCCGGAAAGCCGACCGGGGTTTACCACAAGGTAATGAAGGAGTCGAATCAACTGATCGAGGAGTTTATGTTGTTGGCCAACAGGCGGGTAGCTGAGTTTGTGGGACGCAATAACAAGTCGGGGAAAAAATCTTCGCGCACTTTTGTTTATCGCGTGCACGATCAGCCGGATGAGGAAAAACTGTTGAAATTCAGCGACTTTGTCATCCGTTTCGGCTACTACTTCCGGCCCGACAGGATCAAGGATGTGTCGAAACAGATGAATGCACTTATGGAAAAAATTAAGGGCCGAAGTGAAGAAAATGTCATCTCGACTCTTGCCATCCGCACCATGGCGAAAGCTTTCTATTCGACGGAAAATATCGGCCATTATGGGTTGGCTTTTCCCTATTACACGCACTTCACGTCGCCCATCAGGCGCTATCCCGACATGATGGTACACAGACTGTTGGCTCACTATCTCGATGGTGGACGTAGTGCTGACAAAGCGAAGTACGAGCGACTGTGCGAACATTCGTCGGAGATGGAGGTGCGGGCCGCCGAGGCCGAACGGGCTTCAGTGAAATATAAGATGGCAGAGTTTATGCTCGACCGCATCGGGCAGGAGTTCAACGGGCATATTTCGGGGATCACCGACTGGGGGATTTATGTGGAACTCGAGGAGAGTCTGATCGAAGGAATGGTGTCGATGCGCGATGTGGCGGATGACTTCTATCGTTTCGACGAAAACATTTATGCCGCTGTGGGTCAGGCAAGTGGACGTAAATTTACGCTTGGCGATCTGGTGCGAATTCGTGTTAAGGGCGCCGATCTTGCCCGTCGTCAGATAGATTTTTCGCTCGTTGCAACCATAGATTTCGAGACGGGACGCACCATGCCGTTGCCCGAGGCGAGGCTTCGTGAAGGAGGTTTCGGACGCCGGGGCGATGAGCGCGTGTTAGGTCGAAAAAAGGGAAAGCGGGAAAAGATCAAACTCAAGCGCAGCATGTTACAGTAGCCGGGTGCTACCTGTAAACATATGCGGGAGACCTTGCGTCACTTCATGCCCGATATTTCGCGGCGGTTGGCGATGGCGTGGGAGATGGTGAGTTCGTCTGCGTACTCGATCTCGTCGCCGAAACCGATCCCACGTGCTATTGTTGTGATTTTCAGGCCTTTGTATGCGCGCAGTCGATTCAGGATGTAGAATAGCGTAGTTTCGCCTTCGACGGTTGTAGAGATGGCAAGAATCACTTCTCTAATTTTGGCGACCGGGGCGTTATTGTCTGATCCTAAATGGTTTGCACCCGAGATATTGTCAATCAGCAAATCTATTTTCAGGTCACTCGGAGCGATCCCGGCCATCGGAGAGATGACTCCGCCCAAAACGTGGTAGAGGCCGCGGAACTGCCCTGTTTTTTCGATAGAAAGGACGTCGCCTACCTGCTCAACGACACAGATCGTGGTCGGGTCACGGGTCGGGTCACTGCAAATATCGCAAAATTCATTGTCGGACAGGCTATTGCATCGTGCGCAATAACGAATTCCTGTGCGAAAATCGCCGATGGAACGGATCATTTGCGCAACGTCATCTTCGCTCGAACGCAATATGTGCATGGCCAAGCGCAAGGCTGTCCGGCGCCCCACACCGGGTAAATGCGAAAGTTCGCGAACGACATCATCGAGAAGTTTTGACACTGAGTGTTAAATTATTATGAGGAGTTATTTAAAGTGGCAGTTCAGCTATGTGGAGGGAAATGCTAATCGATCATCGACACCGCGCCGGAGCGAATCCAACCGCGGCTGCCGTTAGCAACGGAGATTTCGTTCCACCCGCTCATAGCGTCAAGAACCTGCACACGGTCGCCCTCATAGAGCAAAAAGAGATCTTTTCCAGAGTTATCGGGCGAACTTTTGACCGAGGCCGAAGCGCTTGTGACAATGCCGCCGGAAGGATTCATCGTCTCAATTCGGTCACGCCGGGCGAACGAAAAGGCGAGAACGAAGAGTGCAAGGGCGGCCAAACCGCTATAAAAGCCGACTTTGCGTACCCGACGACCAAGAGGCAGCAGGTAGAGCAACGCTCCGGCGAGCACTCCGGCGAACAGGATTATCGAGAGCCAGGCCCATTGGTCGCCGTACATAATCGCACCGAGTGAGCCCGTCCATCGTTTCAAAAAAAATTCGGGAATGGGTTCGATGCGGTTACGAGTGTAGGAACTCGCGATAGCAAGGTTGTGAGCTATATCGGCATCGTATGGCGCAAGTCGCTGAGCCTTACTGTAATATAGAATCGACTCGCCGATCTTACCCATTTTGAACAACGCGCCGGCCTTGTTATAGTATAACTTGGCGCTCACCATGCCGCTGCGCTCGATAGAGTCGTAAAGGACTGATGCCGAGGCGTAATCGTTCGCTATGTAGGCGGCGTTGGCCTCCTCCCACAGCGCAGAATTGGCGTCCTGATCCCGGGCGACTACTGAACCTGCGCTTAAGATAAAAGCTATTAATATGCTGTATGCAAGGTATTTCATAATCGCAAATTATTTTAATGCCGATTCCAATTCGGATATGAGTGCCACTCCTTCGCGATAAATTTCGCCCATTCGCGACGATGCTACGGGCGAATATTGCGCCTCCTCACACTCCGAGATAATTCGCACATACTCAAGACTTTGTGCCTCGGGGACGTTCCGTTCGAAGAGTTCCTCGCGGATGCGTTCTTTGGTGAGGTCGGCCATCGGAATATCGAATTTATCGCTCATGTAACCCCACAAAGCTTTGAGCATTTCGTCGTAAAAGCCGTGCCTATCATCGCGTTTCATAGAGGTCTCGGCGGTACGAAAACGCCTGAGAGCCACCTTATTAGCACGTTTACCACGAACAAACCTGTCACTCTGCATATTGCGCAGATAACGCGGCAGGGCGAGGAATCCGACAAAGAAGACCACTGCTAAAAACGCCAACAGCCCGAAATAGAGCGGACTGGCCATGAAAGCCCGTCCTTTGGAGCGCAGGCCGGGCGCACCGCGTTTGATGAACTGAATATCCTGGTCGAAAACTCTCAGATCTTCGCGCGTAATGCCGCTAACAATGCCGCCACCGGGTCTCGAAAGGGCGGTCGAATCGGCCGCGACTTCAATGGAAGTTTCTCGCGATGAGAGCGTTGCGTAACGTCTCTGTTGTGGATCGAAATATGAAAATTCGAATGCCGGGATTGTATAAAGCCCGTCGGAACGCGGAATAAATGGGAACGAAAATTCTCTGTAACCATTGGTACCTGCGCGTGTGTGGCGGGTATTATCGGATGTGGTAACATTGTATTGTTCAAATGATTGCGGCAGCGAAAGCTTGGGCGCGCGGATCAGCGGGAAGTTGCCCGTACCCGACAGTCGCAGAGTGTAAGTGCCTGACTGATTGGCGTTCATAGCGCTCGGCGGAGGCGTGGCCTCGAGCCGGAACTCGCCCACCGCGCCGTCGAAACTTGCGGGCGCACCGTCGGGCCACTCGCGGACGTCGATCCGAACGGATTGCGAAGCAAGCCTTTTGTTCACATGACGTATATTTTGCCCGCCTAAAAAGTCGTCGAAGATACTGCGCGGCGCCGTGCTTTGCTCTTGGAATATCACGTTGACGGTCGCCTCAAACGGCTCAATAGCCAGAGTACCTGATTGTTGCGGATAGAGCAGATAGTCCTTTAACAGCCACGTGTCGTAAACGCGATTGTTGTAGGTTTCGCGTCCGGGCGTGGGATCGCCGGGGGGGGTGATGTCCTGCTGCCAGAAGCCGTTGAAAGCTGGGAGTTTCTGATTATCGAGCCCCGAGACCAAAATATTCCGGGCGTACAGTTTGAGCGTCACGACGATCGGCTCTCCCTTATAAACATCTGTACGATTGGCCGTTACACGCAAAAAAGCATCGGTGTCGGAAATCTCGTAGTTACTCCCCTGCCCTGCCGCCGCACCACCATGTCCCGCCGCCCCGTCCTCGGGTGGAGCCACCACTTCGATAGTCATCGCACGGGTCGAGTAACTCTTGCCGGAAACGACGGCGCCGGCGGCCGAAATAGTGTGAAGTCCGGCCGTAACTCCTCTGATTACAAAGGTATATGTCGTTGCTTCGGTGCGTACTGTTTCGCCGCCAGCGATTGAGAGGTCGTAGCCGTATGATTCCGACGGCCCGGCCAACACTTCGAAACCCTCGATGGAGGGAGGCGTGAAGGTGATTTGCTCCGGGGCGGCATTACCCACCACGAACTCGATACGAAACGGCGTGCCGGTCTCGACAGCCGTAGGGGCGGTTACATCGAAGGTGACAGCACCCTGAGCGAGCGCGGCAGCGATCGTTAATAAAATGGCTAATGTGCTTAATATCAGTTTTTTCATTAACAACTCTGATTGCTTCGTACTGCCCAGCAGTCTCCGCAATGACGGAACGTAAAATGTCCGATTTTTAGTGTTTGAATTCGGCGAAAAAGTCGTTGCCCTTATCGTCTACGATAATAAATGCGGGGAAATCCTCAACGTAGATTTTACGCACGGCCTCCATACCAAGCTCCGGGAAATCAACCACTTCGACACTCTTAATGCTGTCTTTGGCAAGGATCGCCGCCGGGCCGCCTATCGAACCGAGGTAAAAACCTCCATGTCGAGCACAGGCGTCGGTGACCTGCTGGGTGCGATTACCTTTGGCCACCATCACGAGTGAGCCACCGAGCGCCTGAAAACCATCGACATAAGGATCCATGCGTCCGGCCGTGGTGGGGCCGAAACTGCCCGATGCCATGCCGTTGGGCGTTTTGGCCGGCCCGGCGTAGTAGATCGGATACTGCTTGAAATAGTCGGGCATCGCGCCGCCGGAGTCGATTATTTTTTTGATCTGGGCATGGGCAATGTCGCGCGCAACGATCATGTGGCCGCGCAGTCTGAGGCGCGTTTTGATAGGATATTTCGACAGTGTGGCGCGCACGGCATCCATCCCCTCGTCGAGGTCGATGTCGACCGCGGGCGCAAGATAGGGGGCTTCGCGCGGCAGGAAACGGGCCGGGTTGCGTTCGAGAGCCTCGAGCCAAATCCCTTTCGAGTCGATCTTGCCGCGAATGTTCCGGTCGGCGCTGCAACTGACGCCCATCCCCACGGGGCACGACGCGGCGTGGCGCGGAAGACGAATCACGCGAACATCGTGAACAAGATACTTTCCGCCGAACTGAGCGCCGATGCCGCTCTCACGGCAAATCTGCGTGATGCGCTCCTCCCATTCGAGATCGCGGAAAGCACGACCACCGTCGTTTCCGGAGGTAGGCAGCGAGTCGTAGTACTTAGCCGACGCCTTTTTAACCGCCGCGAGGTTTGCCTCGGCCGAGGTACCGCCGATCACGATCGCAAGATGGTAGGGCGGGCAGGCCGAAGTGCCCAAGTCTTTGATATGTTCGCGGAAAAACGCTTCGAGCGAGTCATCGTTCAGCAGCGCCTTGGTCTGTTGGTACAGGAATGTTTTGTTGGCCGAACCGCCGCCTTTGGTCATGAACAGGAAACTGTACTCCTGCGCGTGATGGTGGTCGGCATAGATGTCGACCTGTGCCGGAAGGTTGGTGCCGCTGTTGCGCTCGTCGGTCATCGAGAGCGGAACCACCTGGGAGTAACGCAGGTTTCGGGCGGCGTAGGTGTCGAACACCCCGCGCGAGATGCACTCGGCGTCATCGACCCCGGTGTAGACATCCTCGCCCTTCTTGCCGACGGCAATCGCCGTGCCGGTGTCCTGACACGTGGGCAGTTCGCCTTCGGCTGCAACCACCTGATTGAGAAGCATCGTGTGGGCCACGAACTTGTCGTTGTCCGTCGCCTCACTGTCATCCAGAATGTCACGCAGTTGCTGAAGATGCGACGCGCGCAGGTAGAACGATACGTCGTTGAAAGCCTCGCGCGACAAAAGCTCGAGCCCCTCGGGAGCAACGTGAAGAACGCGACGCGAGCCGCACTGCTCGACGCTCACAAAATCTTTGGTCAGCAAACGATACTCCGTCGTGTCGGCCCCGAGCGGAAAGGGCTCCTGATATTTGAAATCGGCCATGATAAATACAATTTTTTTTACGACGCGAAGATAGTACAAGTTGTGCGAAAAGCCAAATTTGGTTACCTTTGTCTCCGCCGGGCTCAAACCAACCGGATATTATATTATGAAGAGATCATTTTTTGCCCTCCTTGCCTTGTGCGCCATGTGGTGCGCCGGTGCAGGCACCACTACGGCAGCGGCCCAGAACGCTCCTGCCCCCGAAATTTACGAATGGCGCATCTACACCCTTACAGAAAAGGGTGGCGTACTGTTCGATGCTTTCGTGCGCGACCAACTCATCCCCGCCTACAACCGTCACGGCGTAGAAGTGGGAGTGTTCGAGCCTGCTGCCGACTATCCCGAATTTCCAGCCGGGGCGCGCTACGTGTTCGTGGCATGGCCCGATCTCGAGACTTTCCACCGGGTGAGCCGTCTGGTGAGGGACGACGCCGGGCTTGCGGCCGGAGCGAAGGGTTATTTCGATGCATCGGCAGCCAATCCCGCCTACACCGCTATGGAAACATATCTGTGCGAACAGTTGGCCGGCGGCCCGCGGCTGAAACGTCCCGGCGCCGGGCGCGGCCTTTTGGAGTTTCGCGTCTACCGCAGTCCCAACATGGAGGCCAATGAACGTAAAATCAAAATGTTCGAGCAGGGCGAGATTGCGGTTTTCGACCAAACCGGCGTCAACGGTGTGTTCTACGGACGCACGCTGGCCGGGCCGCGCATGCCGTCGCTCGCCTACCTGACGTGGTACGCCGACGCCGACACGCGCACCAAGGCATGGGCCGATTTCGGAGTCCACCCCGACTGGGTGCGCATGCGCGGCTTGCCCGAGTATGCCAACACCGCGACGGACAACACCATACGTCTGCTCACTCCCCTGCCCTGGTCACAGTACTAAGGGTTTGTTTGAAAAAAGATTTGCATTATCCGGCGGTTTTAGTTAGTTTTGCAAAAAATTTAATAATCTCAAATAACCCACTATAACTATGGTATCGTACAAAGAGCTGGGCCTGGTGAATACCCGCGAGGTTTTCAAGAAGGCTATCGAAGGGGGCTACGCAATCCCCGCATTCAACTTCAACAACATGGAACAGATGCAGGCTATCGTGTCGGCGTGTGTCGAAACGTCGTCGCCCGTAATCCTCCAGGTGTCGAGCGGCGCNNCGGCGCGCGCAAGTATGCCAACCAAACCCTGCTTCGCTATATGGCCCAGGGCGCGGTGGAGTACGCCAAGGAGCTCGGCAAGAACATTCCCATCACTCTGCATCTCGACCACGGCGACTCGTTCGAACTGTGCAAGAGCTGCATCGACATGGGGTTCTCGTCGGTTATGATTGACGGGTCGCACCTGCCCTATGAAGAGAACGTGGCACTGACCAAGAAGGTGGTCGAGTATGCTCACGCCCACGATGTGACCGTCGAAGGCGAGCTCGGCGTTCTGGCAGGCGTGGAAGACGAGGTTTCGGCCGAACACCACACCTACACCGAGCCCGACCAGGTGATCGACTTTGTGACCCGCACGGGTGTCGACTCGCTCGCCATCTCGATCGGTACTTCGCACGGCGCCAACAAGTTCAAGCCCGAACAGTGTACCCTCAATGCCGACGGTGTGTTGGTTCCGCCGCCCCTGCGTTTCGACATTCTCGAGGAGATCGAACGTCGTATTCCCGGTTTCCCCATCGTGCTCCACGGCGCCTCCAGCGTGCCCCAGCAGTACGTCGAGATGATCAACAAGTATGGCGGCGCTTTGAAAGACGCAATCGGTATTCCCGAGGAGCAACTGCGCAAGGCCGCCAAGAGCGCCGTATGCAAGATCAATATCGACTCCGACGGCCGTCTGGCCATGACCGCCGAAGTACGCCGCGTGATGCACGACAAGCCCGGTGAATTCGACCCGCGTAAATATCTCGGCCCGGCCCGCGACGAGCTCAAAAAACTCTACATGCACAAGGTGCAGAACGTTCTCGGCTCGGAAAACAGAGCGTAGTCGGTCGGAACGCCGACGGCGGATTCAGCCACGCAGATATAGAGATCGGCGTCCTTCGATTTGAGGGGCGCCGTTTTTTTTGTAGCTTTGTGTTATGTTTTATACACTCGTTGCGCTCGTCGTGAGGATTTTTGCGAATCCGGCGGCGAGCCTTTTTCGGAAACAACTTACTTTGCCGGGCGGAGAGCGCGGTGGCAACGATGGTACCCGTGTCGCGGGCGGCAACGATCCCGTGGTCGTCAATCTGGTGACCTATATCGTGCTGTCGGTGGCCTGTGTGCCATGGGCGCTGGGAGTCGACTGGGGGGCGATGCCGCGCGAGTTTTGGTGGAACTGTCTGCTCGTGGGGCTTTTCGGCGGCATTGGTAACGCCTATGTCGTAATGGCGCTGCAGTGCGGCGAACTGTCGGTGCTGGGGCCCGTCAACTCGTGGAAATCAGTGGTTGGAATGGCGGTTGGCGTGGTGGTGCTGGGCGAGGTGCCGGGGTTGTGGGGCCTTGTGGGCGTGGCGCTGATAGTCGGTGGAAGCTACTTCGTGCTGGTGCGCACCGGTGAACGTTTCTCGTGGAAGCTCCTGGGACGACGCGACATTCGATACCGGCTGTGGGCAATGATCTTCACTGCTATCGAGGCGGTATTCATCAAGCAGGTCATTGTGCTCTCGTCGACCGGGGTTTCGTTCATCGTCTGGTGTTGGTTCGGGGGATTAATGGCGGCGGTTGTCGCTTTGATTTCCCGGCGCGGAAAGGGACGTGGAAGTAAACGCGGTATTTCGTTCAGGAAGGGCGATGTGCCTCTATATGTCGGCGTGGCGGCCTGCGTGGGGCTGTCGCAGTACTCAACCAACGCGGTGTTTGCGGGCATGGATGTTGGATACGCATTGGCGCTGTTCCAATTGTCGGCAGTGGTAAGTGTGTTTCTGGGCTGGCGCGTGTTTCGCGAGAGCGGCATAGCACGCAAACTCGTCGGTAGCGCCATCATGATCGCCGGCTCGGTGGTGATCATTCTTCTCAACTGATTCTTGCCCTAATCCTCCTCTTCGAAAGTGTCGCGCGAGGTGGTGTAGGTGTCCCATTTGTCCAGCAGGGCAGTAAAGTCGGCAGGAAGGGGACTTTCGAAGTACTGCTCCTGCCGCGTGCGCGGATGGGTAAAGCCCAGCAAGCGGGCGTGAAGCGCATGCCGCGGCATGATGCGGAAGCAGTTTTCGATAAATTGCTTGTACTTGCTGAAGGTGGTGCCCTTGAGTATGCGGTCGCCGCCGTAGCGCTCGTCGTTGAAGAGCGGGTGGCCAATGTGCTCCATGTGGACGCGGATCTGGTGAGTACGGCCCGTTTCGAGGCGCAACTCCAACAGCGTCACATAGCCGTAGCGACGCAGTACTTTGTAGTGCGTCACGGCGTGCTTGCCCTCGGGTTCGACACCGGGTGCGTCGGGCTCGGGAAAAACGGCCATCTTGAGGCGGTCGTGGCGGCTGCGGCCTATGTTGCCCGTCACAGTCCCCTCGTCGTCGGCAAAGTTGCCCCACACCAGTGCCACGTAGCGCCGCGTGACGGTGTGGTCGAAGAACTGCCGGGCGAGCCGGGCGTGTGTCTCCACGTTTTTTGCCACCACGAGCAACCCGCTGGTGTTCTTATCAATGCGGTGCACGAGACCGGCCCTCATGTCGCTCTCCTGAAACATCGGCAGCTCCCGCAAATGGTATGTGAGAGCGTTGACGAGCGTGCCGCTGTAATTGCCGTGGCCGGGATGGACAACGAGGCCCGCGGGTTTGTCGATCACCAGCAGGTCGTCGTCTTCGTGAACGATGTCCAACGGAATGTTCTCGGGGATGATCTCCACCTCGCGCCGCGGGTAGGGCATCACTATCTGAATGTGATCGCCCGGCTTGACCTTGTAGTTCGACTTCACCGCCGTGCCGTTCACGAGTATGCCGCCGCTCTCGGCCGCCGCCTGAATGCGCGCACGCGATACGTGTTCGAGTCTGTGCACCAGAAACTTGTCGATCCTCAGCAGCGACTGCCCGCGGTCGGCCACCACCGAGAAGTGTTCGTACATCTCCTCGCCGCCCGCCGCGTCGTCCTCCTCGCCCGGAGCGGGAACGTCGAGTTCGTCGTAGTATGGTCCAGGGTCGGTCATTGTTGCGGCAGGTTGTCGGCAGGGGTCTGCTCGGCCTGGGCCTCGGCTTCGCGGGCCTGGATCGTACGGCGGGCTTCGCGGTCGGCGTAAGCGTTTCCGTCGGCTATCTTCTTCTCGTCGAGCGTTAAGTCTATATCCACACGTGTGCCGAGCGACGCCGTGCGACCGAAAACCGGCGACTGGCGATAGACGGTCGCGTCTTTCTGGTTGATGAGGTTGATGCCCTCGTCGCGCCCCACGGTGCCGACATTGAACCCGCGCTCCCACAGGCGGCTCTTGGCCTCGCTCAACGACAGCCCCACGACACGGGGGATGGCCTGCCACGGTGCACCCGGCGCCTCGCCCACGATGAGGGTAACACCCGAACCCACTTCGAGGCTGAGGTTGGAGCTGCGTCGCACGGTGTCGCGCCCCACGAGTTGGGTCAGCACGTTACCCGTGGCGATGTTGCTCACGTAGCGCAGTTCGCGAATCTCGAGGCCCGCCATCTCGATCATGTTCTTGGCCTGGCGCAGCGAGAATCCCGTGACGTAGGGCACGGGCACCATTTTCTGCTGATGCGAGGTGATGGTGACGAATATGCGGCGCCCTTTCTTGACCTCGGTGCCGGCCAGCGGCAGTTGCTCAATAACCGCGCCGCCGCCGTAGATCGGGGCGTAGATCGAGTCGATCACCTCAAGTCGGAATCCATCACGCCGCGCCATGTCGCGCACGTCGTCGACGTGGACGCCTATGAAGTCAGGTACGGGCAGGCTCTGGTTGTGGCGTGTGAAAACATTGAGAGCCAGTGCGCTGGCGCCTGCAAAGACCACCAACGCGCAGAAGGCCAGCACGAGGTTGCGGGCGATGATGTTTCGTGAGATTTTTTGGATCAATGACATAAATCTGTTTTCTGGATTGCTTCGTCGGCCCGGAGCCTCCTTGCAATTACGGTTATACTTCGTTATAAAAAGTGTCGCGTTCCACGGCCCGAAGCCCGGCTGCTGCGGCCATCTGCTCGATCTCGCCCACGGTTAGGCGCGGGGCGGTCTCCTCGGCGCCGGCCATCGAGAATATTTTGGTGCTGTCGTCGATGGTGCCGTCGAGGTCGTCGGCGCCGAACGCGAGCGCCATTTCGGCCACGGCTTTGCCGTACATCACCCAGTAGGCTTTGATGTGGGGCACGTTGTCGAGCATAAGGCGCGACATGGCGAGCATGCGCATATCTTCCACCACGCCCACCTCGCCCACCCCGGACATGCTGTTGCCCCGCGCGCGGAACTTCAGGGGGATGAAGGCGTTGAAGCCTGCCACACCCTCCCGCAGGCTCTCGTCCTGGGCGTCGCGCAGTCTCACGAGGTGGTCTACGCGCTGCTCGAGCGTTTCGGCGTGGCCGTACAGGATCGTTGCGTTGGTGGGTATGCCCAGCCGATGTGCCGCCCGGTGAACCTCGAGCCACTCCTCGGCCGTGCCTTTCTCGGGGCAGATTTGTGATCGCAAAGCCGAGTCGAAGATTTCGGCTCCACCGCCGGGGATCGCTCCCATTCCGGCGTGTTGCAGTTCACGCAGCCCCTCTTCGAGCGTCAGGCCCGCCTTTCGGATCATGTAGGCGAGTTCGACGGCCGTATAGGCTTTGATCGCCGCGTTCGGGAGGATCGCTTTCACGCGCCGGATCAGATCGGTGTAGAACCACAAGTCGTGCTCGGGGTGCACTCCGCCCACTATGTGAACCTCCGTAACCCCTGTGCCGATGTATCCGCGCGCGATCTGTTCCATCTCGGCGATCGACAAATCCCACGCCTCGGGGTCGCCCTTGCCTCGGCGGTACGAGCAAAACCGGCATGCGAAGGCACACACATTCGTAGGCTCGATGTGGAAGTTGCGGTTCCAGTAAAGTGCGTCGCCGTTCTTGCGCCGCCGCACGCCGTCTGCCAGTCGACCCAACAGCCACAAAGGAGCCTCGCGCCACAGCAGGAGTGCCTCCCCGGCCGTGATGCGAGACCCTTGTTCGATTCGTTCGGCGATCACATCGAGTTTCACGCCCCAAAGGTAACAAAAACTCGTGAATTTTCAGGCTTGTCGTCATTGCTTCGCTGCGCTCGCAATGACGCGGCCGGTCGGACGCCTATTTCGTCTTGTTGTCCAACCGCCGCTCGAGAAAATAGGCGCCGATCATGCCCGCGCCGCCGCATAAGATTGCCAGGGAGATCACCACAAGTGCGGCAATGTTGTCGTTATACGCGCTGTTGTTTGCAACTATCAGGCATCCGATCAGTGAGCCGAGGCCCGAGCCGACGAGCCCACCTCCCATACGCAACAGCCCAGCACGACCGACTTTGGTGGCCGCTTCCGATCGTGCTCTGATAAGTTCGGGAGTCATCTCTCCTGGGTTGTTTTGCGATGCGCTTGCCTTGGTTTTGTACCTGAAATAAAAGGCCAGCGAGATTGTTGTGAACAGTCCCCCGAAGAGGAAGATGATACCGATGATTGGAATAATATCCATTGTCATAGCAGTTGATTTTTGTTGTTAAACTTCTTTGTCTGTTTTGCCTTTTTGACGCGCGGCGGCGGGAAAGGTTACACGCGGTGCGAATTTTTTTCATACCTTGTAACCTTTCGGCGCGCGGTGCGTCAAAACAGTAAATGAAAGGTACCCCGAACGAGAGAGAAAAGGTTTGTTGCGTATTGCGCGGCGATGTGGATGCGTTTTCGCGTCTGATCGGGGAGTACTCGCCAAGGATGCTGAGACTGGCGCTCGGCATTGTCCGCAGGCGCGACGCGGCCGAGGATGTGGTGCAGGATGCGCTCGTGAAGGCTTACGAACGGCTCGGAACGTGGCGTGGCGATAGTGCCCTGTCGACGTGGCTCTACCGCATAGTCTATACGACCGCCGTATCTTCGTTGCGACGTTCGGGTCACGACCTTCTTGATTCCGGTGGCTCCGTACTCTCCGACAACACGGTGGACGACGACGGCGACTGGGAGATGACCGAGGCCAACATCGCCCGGATGCGCGGCGCGCTGGAGCAATTGTCGCCGATCGACCGCACACTCGTGACGCTTTTCCACCTTGAGGATCGGTCGGTGAGGGACGTTGCGGCGATCTGCGGCGAGAGCGAATCGAATGTGAAAACCCGCCTGCACCGCGCGCGGGCAAGGTTGCGTAAATTGATGGAAGATGATGGAAAAGAGAGATAATTTGTCGGAATTGATCCGTGCGGCGGCCGGAGAACTGCCCGTCCCCTCGCCCGACCTCGAACGGAGGGTGGTGATCGAAGTCGCGCGCCGTGCGCTCGAACGTTCGCGCCGTCGGGCACAGCGGGGTTTGGTGGCCTCTTTGACGGGACTTGCGATGTTGCTTGCGGGATGTATCGTGGCGCTCGTGGTGTGGTATCCTGTGCTGGTGCCCGCCCTCACCCGGTTCGAGTGGCTCGAACGGCTCCGTATCAGCATCCCGGTGCCGGAGTTCACCCGAACCATCGCCGTCCCCCTGCTCGAACAGTGGGGCGGGTTGGCGCTGCTCGTTCTCGTGATCGGCGGCGCTGTGGGCTTCATCTACTATCTTAGCACCCTGTTTTCCAGCGACTACACTCCGGAATAAAATTCTGCGTAGCAAAATCCGCCGCCGTCGTTACGGCCGGAAATCAATGATCTCGTAGCCGGAATAGCGCCCCGGGGAGTAGCTGAACGCGGTGCGGTCGAGGGTGATCTGCGGCGTGATGCGTACCACGTCGACCGTCGCCTCGGTGCTCAGGAATCCGATCGTGTAGCCCACCCTCACAGGCAAGCCCGTGGTGGTGGAGAGATAGAGGTCGATCGTCTGGCCCTCCGTGCCGGTGGCGGGTGCCGTCTCTTGCAGTTCGATACGCTCACACGCCACGCCGCCGATCAGCGCCGGGCCCACGTAACGATGCGAATAGCTGCCGTCGAGGAAGTCGAACAGCCGCGTCGGATTGCCCATCACCGTTCGGTCGGTGGGGTCTACGCGGTCAATGGCCACCTCGCGGTCGAGCAGGTTGACCTCCCATTTGGTAGTGCCGTCGCAGTATAGCACTATGTCGGGCGTGACGACGTGGTAGCTGTCGCCGCTCACCTCATAGCTGCCGTTCACAGTGTCGGCGTCGATCGAAACCATGAATTCTACGCGATAGTCACCCCATGCCGCTGCTTTTCCGGCGAGCGCGGAGAGCAGAACGTTCGATTTTTCGTCGGCCATCGCGCCGCCAACACTCAGCACTGCCGCCGCTATGACAAGTAGTATTCGTTTCATAACTGTCCCCACAAAAATAATCGCCGTCGCCGTTGCGGCTCATGATATGCCTATGTCTTCAAAGATGCGCTCGAGGCTCCTCGGGTCCTGAATCAGCACTTCGCGCGGTTTACTGCCCTCGGCGCGGCCCACGATGCCCGCCCGTTCGAGCTGGTCCATGAGGCGCCCGGCGCGGTTGTAACCTATGGCAAAGTGACGCTGAATGTTCGACGTCGAGCCCTGCTGGTTGGTCACCACGAACCGTGCCACCTCCTCGAACATGCGGTCTACGTCGCCCAGATCGCCGCTCGCCGGGCCGCTATCGCCTCCGTCGGGCACCCAATCGGGCAGGGTGTAGGCGGCGGGATAACCACGCTGATCCTGAATAAATTGCGTCATTCGTTCTATCTCGGGCGTGTCGATGAACGCGCACTGGAGCCGTGTGATCTCGCCGTTGAGCGAGATGAGCATGTCACCCTGGCCGATGAGTTGGTTGGCGCCCGTCTGGTCGAGGATTGTGCGCGAGTCGACGATGCTCGTGACGCGGAAAGCGATGCGTGCCGGGAAGTTGGCCTTGATAAGGCCGGTAATAACCTTCACATCAGGACGTTGCGTGGCGATAATGAGGTGGATTCCCGTCGCGCGCGCGAGTTGTGCCAGGCGTGTGATGGGTTGCTCCACCTCTTTGCCAGCAGTCATGATCATGTCGGCGAACTCGTCGATAACCACCACAATGTAAGGCAGATAGCGATGGCCTTTCTGTGGGTTGAGGCGCCGGTTGATGAATTTTTCGTTGNNGTTGTACTCGCTGATCTTTTTCACTTCTGCCTTGCGCAGCAGTTCGTAGCGCGCCTCCATTTCGCCGCACAGCGAATTGAGGGTGTACACAACTTTCTGTGTGTCAGTGAGAATAGCATCCTCCTCGCTCTCCATCTTGGC
>DBDQ01000080.1:25595-50454 GCA_002293665.1 Alistipes sp. UBA928
TTCACCTCGGCGGGATGCTTTTTGTACAACAGCGACGAGATTATCACGTTGAGCCCCACCGACTTACCCTGCCCAGTGGCGCCTGCGATCAAAAGATGCGGCATCTTGGCAAGGTCGACCAGAAAAGTCTCGTTCTGAATGGTTTTACCTAACACAAGCGGCAGTTCGGCCGTACTGTCCTGAAAACGGATCGACTTGACGAGCGAGTACATCGACACCACCTCGCGGTTTTGGTTGGGCACCTCGATCCCGATCGTGCCTTTGCCCGGCATGGGAGCTATGATACGGATACCCAACGCTTTGAGGCTCAGAGCAATGTCCTGTTCGAGTCCTTTGATCTTCGAGATTTTCACACCCGGAGCCGGAATGATCTCATAAAGGGTAACCGTGGGGCCGATCGTCGCTTTTATCTTGCTTATCTCGATGCCGAAGTTCTTGAGTGTCTGCACAATGCGGTTACTGTTGGCCTGAATCTCCTCGTCGGTCACCTCCACCCGTGTGCCGTGGTTTGCAAGGATGCTCTCGATCTCGGGCTTGCGGTAGGTCGAAAGCTCGCGCAGGGGGTCGTAGAGGCGGTTTTCAATGTCGTCATCGGCCACTTCAACGTCGCGACGTTCGGTTTGCAGCACCTCCATCCACTCGCCGTCGGAGGCAACTACCCCACCCGCTCCGAGGGTGGTTTTCGAGCCGTCCGCATGACCGACAGCCGATTCCAGTTCCACTACTTCGAAAATGCCGTCGGCAGTTTTCGTAACTATCGGACGGACAGGTTCTACCGGCTTTTCGACCTCGACTATGTGGCCGCCAGTGATGTCTCTCACCACAAACTGCGAGTCGGATGCAGGCGAGATATGGGGTATCGAAGAGGTTGCCGATCCGGTTTCGTCGGCCCGGGCCTGAGGTCTTCCCTGCGACTCGATCGACGAATCCATCGCAGTTTCCGTTGTCGATTCGTCCTCGAAACGGCCTGCGAGTCCGTCTTCGCCGCAATCGTCATCCCCCTCGTCATCGCATTCATCCTCATTGTAGTCGTGGTCGAGGTCGTCGTGATCACGGCCATGCTCGTGGCGCCAACCCGCACCGGTCACCAACTCCCCAACCCGGACTCCACCGTCGGCAATAGCGCGCCCCATGCGGTTCACGCGCGAGATGTTTTTGCGGCTTATATACACGGCAAGCAGTATCCACAGGCACACCAGCGCGAGCCCAGCACCGGGAAGTCCAATCATTCCGCGTAGCCAGCGGGCCGTAAAAATACCCGTTTCGCCGCCCAATCCGCTGCCGAAAAAGCCCCAACGCGTGCCGAACACGAGGCCAAATGTCACCGAACCGAGGATCATTATGCTCGCGGTCACTCTCACCGAGCGTTCGAGCGCCACAGGGCGATAACGCATCAGACGCAGGCCCAAGATGATGAGTATCACAGGTATGGCTAAGGCAAATATCCCGAATCCGTGGCCTACCATAAGGCGGGCGAACCGCACTCCGAGGCTCCCTTTCTCGCCCGTCGAAATGGCATCGGCGGCGCTAACCAACTCTTCGGCCCAACCGTCGACAGCCTCAGCTGCGGCATTTCCGCCACCTCCGGCGATCGCTCCCGGTGCCGTTATAAAGGATGCGCCGCCCATGCCCGTGAGCGTCTGGTCGGTGTGCCACGTGAAAAAATAGATCAGGCAGATCCACAGCGCGTAGATGGCAAAAAAGAAAAGCACCAGTCCCGCGACCCATTTTTGGTTATCGCTGAAACTGAATGGCTTACGCCTCTCTTTTATTGCGTTTTTCGGCTCCGGTTTTCCTCCGGATCTGCTCTCTTTTGCTTCGTGCCATAACGCGAAGTTACTCAAAATTTCTCACAATCGAGGCACATGCACGTTCTTGCAGGTCAGGCGTTCTATGTAATCGTTGCCGGCGAAGGAGAGAAACAGGTGCCGTGGCGGCTCTTTGTCGGGATCGGCGTGTAAGTTGTGTGCGGTCAGCAGTTGCCCGGCCCGGCGTGCTATCGCGGGGGCCGAATCGACGATCTGCGCGGCTGTGGCGCCGGTTTTGGCCGAGAATTCCTCGATCACACGACGGATCTGACCCGCCAAAAACGGATAGTGCGTGCAGCCCAACACGATGCGGTCGGCCCCTGCGGCGAGTATCGGCTCCACTGCGCGGCGAACCGTTTCGAGCGCTTCGGGAGTCTCTTCGCGGTCATTTTCAACGAGTTCCACGAATCCTTCGCCCACTGTTTCGAGAATTCGCACTTTCTTTTTCCATTCGGCCGAGGTGGCCCGGTAGAGCGTCCCTTTGAATGCCGCCGCCGTTGCCAACACTCCCACTGTCAACGTGTTGGTGGTCAGGGCGGCAGGCTTCACCGCCGGTTCCATTCCGATGATGGGGACGGGATACTTCGAGCGCAGATGGTCGATGGCGGCTCCGGTGGCGGCGTTGCATGCTATCACCACCATTTTCACGTCGTTGCGCTCCACCAAACGGCCCACCGCCTCGTCCACGAAACGTGTGATCTCCTCTCTCGGCCGCGGCCCATAGGGTACGTTCGCTCCGTCGCCGAAATAAACGAGCGATTCGCGGGGCAGCGCACGTTCGATCGCGGCCCGGACAGTGAGCCCGCCCATGCCCGAATCGAATATCCCTATCGGTCTGTTGTCCAATCTATTGTATATTGCTGTCTGAGGTTGCAATTCATGTTTTACCTGAAGTATTACTTCAACTTGTTGGCCTCGATCCATTTTCGGCCGTTTACCAACGCCTCGATCCACGGCGAAATCTCGTCAGAACCCCTGCGATCTTCGGGATAATAGGCCCAGTTCCAAGGCTTTATGGCGCGTTCGAAGTGGGGCATCATTGCAAGGTGGCGACCGTCGGCGCTGGCGATCCCCGCCGTATTGTAGTCGCTGCCGTTGGGGTTGGCCGGATAGCCTTCGTAGCTGTATTTCAGCACGATATTGTAATCTTTTTCGTCGCCCGGCAGCGAAAATTTGCCTTCGCCGTGAGCTATCCACACGCCGAGGCGCGATCCCGCGAGCGAATCGAGCAATACCGACCGGCCCGAGCCACCCGATCCGCCACCAGCCCTGACATCGAGCCCGACAAAGCCCGATTCCCACTTGCGGCTGTCATTGTGTAACATTCGCGGCATAAGCGACTTCGTGTCATTCATCTGAGCCATCGGTTTAATTACACTCCGGTCGCCGACAGGCCTTATCAGCCCCAGTTCGACCATCAGTTGGCAGCCGTTGCAAAAACCCACCGAGAGTGTGTCGGGGCGCGCGTAGAAGCGTTCGAGCGCGCTGCGGGCCTTCTCGTTGTAGAGGAACGCGCCCGCCCAGCCCTTGGCCGAACCGAGTACGTCGGAGTTGGAGAATCCTCCCACAAAAGCAACAAAGTTCACATCCTCAAGTGTTTCGCGTCCACTCGCAAGGTCGGTCATGTGGACGTCTCTCACATCGAAGCCTGCAAGATGCAACGCCCATGCCGTTTCACGCTCGCACTGACACCCTTTTTCGCGGATAATTGCCGCGCGAATGCCCGTGGTGCCCTTGCGGTGCGGATCTATGCCATATTGCGCGTACTTTCCCGTGAATCCGGCCGGGAAACGAAAGTCGAGCGATTGTTGTTTGTAATTCGTGTAACGTTCTGCCGCTCTGGCACTTTGGCGCCGGTCGAGCAGATACGAAGTCTTGTACCATTTGTCGCGCAGATCGTCCTGCAACAGATCGAGTTCGACGCCCACCGCGCGTATGCTGAAGCGACGGTCAAAGTTTACCTTGCCAATCGTTTGCGCTTCAATTCTCTGCGAGGCGAGTTTCTTGGCCACCGCGGCACCGTCGGCCACCTGTAACAGCAGTGCCGGTTTCTCGCTGAACAGCAGTCCGACGAGCTCTTTCCCGCCGCTGCCCTGCTGGCCATTGTCACCATTCAATCCACTGAGATTCACCTCTATACCCGAAGTATTGTCGGCAAAAGTCATCTCAAGGAGCGCCGTTATGAGCCCACCAGCCGAAACGTCGTGACCTGCAAGCACCCGGCCGTCGTGCACAAGCTCCTGCACAGCTCCGAAAGCGCGGGCAAAGTAGCCGGCGTCGCCAACCGTTGGTGTCGTATCGCCCACTTTACCAACGATTTGCGCAAAACTGCTGCCACCGAGTCCGAAACCCGAACCGCGGCTCATGTCGACATAAACGATCTCGGACACAGTGTGCCGCAATGCCGCGCCCACGCTCCGTGAAACATCGGAAACCTCTGCCCCCGAGGTGATTATCACCGTTCCCGGAGCATAAACCCGCTCACCGTCGGGATACTTCTGTGTCATCGAAAGCGAGTCCTTGCCCGTGGGAATGTTGATACCCAGCGCGATAGCAAATTCGCTCGCCGCCTCAACCGCCGCGTACAACCGCGCGTCCTCGCCCGGATTTTTGCACGGCCACATCCAGTTGGCACTCAGAGAAACACCGGCCAACCCATGCGAAAGAGGCGCAAAGACAAGGTTGGTCAACGCTTCGGCAATCGCGAGCCGCGACCCTTCGGCCGGGTCGATCATAGCCGCCACCGGAGCATGTCCGAGCGCCGTAGCAACACCTGCAACACCCTGATAGTCAAGCGCAACTACGGCGCAGTCGTTCAGAGGTAACTGCACCTGTCCGGCGCACTGCTGCATCGCCACACGCCCACCGACCGAACGGTCGACCTTGCCCGTGAGCCAGTCCTTACACGCGACGGCCTCAAGTCCGAGCACCTGCTCAATGTAGCCCACCACGCGCCCGGAGTCATAGGTCACCGGTGCAAATATTTCGCGTAAAGTCTTGTCGGTCATCACGGTACGCGGCGCACGGCCGAACATGTACTCCAGCGGCCAGTCGATCGGCCGCTCGCCGGTGCGGTTGTTTACGAATGTAAACCGCCCGTCGCCCGTCGCCTCGCCGATCACGTACATCGGCGCCCGTTCGCGTTCCGACACCGCCCGCAGATAGTCCAACCTCTCGCGGTCGACCACGAGACCCATCCTCTCCTGCGACTCATTGCCAACTATTTCGCGTGCCGAAAGGGTTGGGTCGCCGATCGGCAGTTGCTCCATGTCGATCCGTCCGCCGGTCGCCTCCACGAGCTCGCTCAGGCAGTTCAGGTGCCCCCCCGCGCCGTGATCGTGGATCGAGATTATGGGGTTATCGCCCTCGGACACAGCGCGAATGGCGTTGTAGGCACGCCGCTGCATCTCGGGATTGGAGCGCTGCACGGCGTTGAGCTCGATCTCGCCGGCAAACTCACCCGTGGCAACGCTCGAAACGGCCCCGCCACCCATGCCGATGCGATAGTTGTCGCCCCCTAACAGCACCACGGCATCGCCTGCCGAGGGGTCGTCCTTAAGGCTGTCCTGCTTTTTGCCGTAGCCCACGCCGCCGGCCATCATGATCACCTTGTCGTAGCCCCAGGTCTTGCCATGCTCCTTGTGCTCAAAGGTCAACAGCGAGCCGCACACCAATGGCTGGCCGAATTTATTACCGAAGTCACTGGCGCCGTTCGATGCCTTGATGAGTATCTCTTCGGGACTCTGATAGAGCCACTTACGCGGTGCAACGCCCTCTTCCCAAGGCCTCACATCGCCTTCGGGCCGTGGGTATGAAGTCATATAGACTGCCGTTCCGGCCAACGGGAAAGCTCCCTTGCCACCGGCGATGCGGTCGCGAATCTCGCCGCCGCTGCCAGTCGCCGCGCCGTTGAAAGGCTCAACCGTGGTGGGAAAGTTATGTGTCTCGGCCTTGAGCGAGATCACGCTCTCGAAATCGGAGGTCGTGTAGGTGCCTGGCCGGTCATGGGTGTCGGGTGCAAACTGCTCTGCGACAGGACCTTGCAGAAAAGCACAGTTGTCTTTGTAGGCCGAGGTAACCTGGCCCGGGTTCGTCCGCGTGGTCTTGCGGATCAGTCCGAACAGCGTCTCCGGCCTTGCCTCACCGTCAATCACGAACTCGCCGTTGAAAATCTTGTGGCGGCAGTGCTCGGAGTTGACCTGCGAGAAGCCGAACACCTCGCTGTCGGTGAGCGGGCGTCCCATTCGCTTGCTGACATCTTCGAGGTAAGCCACTTCGTCGTCGCTCAGGGCGAGTCCCTCGGAGCGGTTGTAGGCGGCGATGTCGCACACGCTACGAATCGGTTCGGGCTCGCGGGTTATGGTGAACAGCTTCTGGTCAAGCCCCTCGTAGCGGCGGTTGAGCATCGGATCGAAAGCCGTTCCCTCTTCAGTGCGCACAAACTCTTCTATGCGCCGGATGCCGCCGATGCCCATGTTCTGGGTGATCTCTACGGCGTTGGTGCTCCACGGGGTTATCATCTCGCGCCTTGGGCCCACAAACGAGCCTTCGACGCTCTCGCTCCCGATGCGCCTCGCTCCCGAAAAAAGCCATTCGAGGCGTTCGATCTCCGCCGCACTCGGCTGCGCCGCGGCATCGACCGCGTATATTTTTTCTTCGCTCTTGAAAAACAGTATCATAGTCATTACGTTACGTGTTCGGGTTGTCGATGTGTTGCATCATCCGTCGCAGCAATTCTCCGTCGGATGCGTCGCTGCAATCGAGCACAAAGGTAGCGCGATTATAGAACTTTTCGCGTTCGGGGAGCGTTTTTTCAATAAATGTATACAACTCGGCGTCGCCCATGCCGGCGATCTTTGGACGTTTGGCGCGGCCAACGGGGCTAATGCGCTTCACGAGCCGGGCCGGGGACATCTTCAGGTAGATGGTTTCACCGGCATCGGCCAGCATCTCCATCACCCCTTCGCAGCACACGGCGCCGCCTCCCAGTGCCACCACGGTGTCGTCTGCCGAGGCGGCAACGTCGGCTATCACCTCTCTTTCGAGTTCACGGAACGCCTTCTCGCCCTGCCGTTCGAAGATTTCGGGGATCGTCATTCCGGCGCGGCGCTCGATCTCGTTGTCGGTGTCGATCAATTTCCAGCGCAGTTCCGTGGCGAGCCGGCGGCCGAGACTGCTTTTGCCGCTGCCCATGAAGCCTGTGAGAAAGACCCTGCGTGCCATTCGTGCCGTCAAAAGAGGTTCAACTGTTCACTGTGGGGATTGCGGGTGTCGTCGACGGGCTCGGCGCGTTCGATCTCCAGTTCTATCGGTTTGGGCTCGGGCTCGGGCTCGGGCTCGGGCTCGGGTTCAGGCTCAGGCTCCGACGCGTCGTCGTCGGAAAGTTCGTCGGCGCCGGGTTCTTCGGCTTGCGGGGCGTCGAACGACTCGTCGATCGGGGCTATTGCTTCGTCGAGTTCGGTCGGAGCCGGTTCGGGATCGTCGTCCGGCCCGCCATCGTCTTCGGGCTCATCGGGAGTGGGATCGTCGGGGGGAGGCGGAGGAGCGAGGAAAGTGAGAGCGGCCACTTCGTAGGTGGTGATGCGTTTGCCTTTGGCCTTGTGGCTCTTGATGCCTATGTAGTCGGCCACGCCCACCCTGTCGGCGGGGCGTGCAGCGTTGGCGCCTCCGTAGCTCACCTCCAACTGCGGCAGCTCATCGTCGGTAATGCCCACCAGGCGGCAGTCCCCCTCGAGGTACTCCTGCTGGCTGCCTCCATTCGTGATAGCCGGGAAACGCTTGACGTAGAAGTACTTCTGTCCCTCGTCGAAGTAGGTGACGCTGTACACCCTGTCGGCGTCCCACTTTTCGACGCGGATCGTCTCCTCGGGGAAGTGGTGGGTCAACTCGTAGCCCGTCACATAGTAGTGGTGGCGCGTGAAGACCACAATCTTGTCGTCGCCCTCGAATTCGCCCAGCAGCACTCCGCGGCCGTCGGCGTTGAGCCTGCGCACCTCCTCGTCGAACCAAATGTTCTGCCCGCCGAGCGTCGACGCGCCCTTTTCTTTCAAAACTATCTTATGAATCCCATACCGTGAGAAGAGGTTGCCCTGCGAGGCACGCCCCTTGATGGCGAGGGTCGAGAAATCGAGGTCGGTGATAACTTTCTTGAGCCTCGGACGCGGCTTGAAGTAGACCTTCAGCACCTCGGCCTCGCCGTTGGGGTTGACCGTCAGCCACAGTATATCGCTCCCCGGCGTTCCCTTAGTCAGATCGTACTCCTTGTCGCGCGTGATGCCGACTATGGCGCACCGTTTCATCATGATCGCGCCCTGCTTGCCGTCGCGGTATAGGGTGTTGTATATCGTGCGTTCGTCGCCGCGCTTGAACACACCTATATAAAGTATATTTTTGTGGAAAAACGCCTTATCGCTCACCCTGGAGATCACGTAGCGACCGTCGCGGCAGATCACTATCACGTCGTCGATGTCGGAGCAGTCACACACGAACTCGTCTTTTTTCATCCCCGCGCCGATGCCGAAGAAGCCTTCCGCACGGTCGACGTAGAGCTTGGCGTTGTTGGTGACAACCTTTGCTGCTTCGATGTTGTCGAACTCGCGTATCTCGGTACGGCGTTCGCGGCCTGTGCCGTACTTCTGTTTTATGCGCTCGTAGTAGGCAATGGTGTAGGGGGTAATGTGCTCAATGTCGTGGCGCACCTGTTTCATCTCATCCTCCACGGCGCGAATGTGCTCGTCGGCCTTGGCGGTGTCGTATCTCGAAATGCGGATGAAGCGCAGTTCGGTCAGTTTCACTACGTCGTCCTTTGTGACCTCTCGGCGCAGCAGTTTTTTAAACGGTTCGAGGCCCTCGTCGACGGCGCTGTACGCCTCCTCGCGCGTTTTGGCTCCCTCGATGCGCTGGTAGAGTTTGTTTTCGATGAAAATCTTCTCGAGGCTCGACATGTGCCAATCCTCGGCCAGTTCGTCGAGGCGGATGTGTAGCTCGCGCAGCAGCAGGTCGCGCGTGCGGTCGGTGGAGCGCATCAAGATTTCGCTCACTCCGAGGAAGTGGGGTTTGTCCTCCCAGATGACCGTCGAGTTGGGCGAGATGCTCACCTCGCAGTCGGTGAAGGCGTAGAGGGCGTCGATAGTTTTGTCGCTCGACTCGTCGTTAGACACGTGGATTATGATCTCCACCTTCTCGGCCGTGTTGTCATCCACCTTGCGGATCTTTATTTTTCCACGTTCGTTGGCCTTGATAATCGACTCCTTGATGCTCTCGGTGGTGGTGCCGTAGGGTATTTCGGTGATGGCAAGGGTACGGCGGTCGATCTTCGAAATTTTGGCCCGCACTTTCACCGCGCCTCCGCGCAGACCGTTGTTATACCGCGAAACGTCGATCGCACCGCCCGTGGGGAAGTCGGGGAAGAGCTCGAACTCCTCGCCTCTGAGGTAGGCAACCGAGGCGTCGATCAGTTCGTTGAAGTTGTGTGGCAATATCTTCGAGGCGAGGCCCACGGCGATACCTTCGACACCCTGAGCGAGCAACAGCGGGAACTTCACAGGCAGCGTCACCGGCTCCTGATTGCGCCCGTCGTAGCTCAGCATCCACTCGGTGGTCTTGGGGTTGAACACCACATCGAGCGCGAACTTCGACAGCCGCGCCTCGATGTATCGTGCCGCCGCCGCACCGTCGCCCGTGAGTATGTTTCCCCAGTTACCCTGACAGTCGATCAGCAGGTCTTTCTGCCCCAGGCCCACCAACGCGTCACCTATCGAGGCGTCGCCGTGTGGGTGGAACTGCATGGTGTGGCCTATCACGTTGGCCACCTTGTTGTACCGCCCGTCGTCGAGCCGTTTCATGGAGTGGAGTATTCGTCGCTGAACGGGCTTAAGCCCATCTTCGACATGTGGCACCGCGCGCTCCAGTATCACATACGAGGCGTAGTCCAACCACCATTCGCGGTACATACCCCCAAGTCTGTTACGGTTTACACCGCCACCTTCGCCCCTCTCTATATTTTTATCTTCGCTGTTCATTGTCAATTTTCTACCGGTGTGTGTGATACTGCTATGTCGCGAACGATCCGCACAAACTTTTCGGGCTCTTCCATGTTGGGCGAATGTGCCGAATTGTCGAACGTAAAAAATCCTTTCGCCGGAGCTTCGATCCCCGCCACCCACTTTTCGGCAAGGGTCTGCGAAACCTGATAATCCCACTTCCCATGCATGACAAAGACCGGAATCTCGAACCTCCGGGCCGACTCGAACAGGTTGTCAGCGAACACCTGCGGGAAGACCTCGTTCAGTGAAAAGCCCATCCCCTGCACATATTTTAGCTTTTCGACGGTCGTGTACCCGCCGAAAGAGAACAATATATCCATAGCAATGCTGGCCGTAGAGATGGGCGCGTGCGTAACCCCGATGTGATATTTGTTCATCAACGGAGTTCTCGCCGCAGAAAGGATGTATTCCATCGTAGGGAAATCGACCGCCTGTCGGTCATGCTTTCCCAGTTGTTCGAGCGCCTTTTCATCGCCGGTCTCCGTCGCATGGGTCAGCATATAGTCATAAGCGAGACGCTCGGACTCTTTCTGATCCGTAACCTGCCCGATACCGATATAAGCGGCATAGAGTTCGGGGTATTTTTGGATCGTCTTTACACCCAGATAGCTACCCCACGAGTGGCCCACGAGAATAATCTTCTCTTGCCCGAAGCGCTCACGCAAATATTCGGTCATCTCGCGAGTGTCTTCGACAAAATGTTCAACCGTTACGTCCGCCGGAGTGATGTCGCTACGATACGACATCCCGGCCCCGCGTTGATCCCAATAGCAGACCGTAAAGTATTTTTCGAGCCGCTCCCCGGTTTCATGCGGAAGGATCATAGGCAATTCGGGAGTCCCCGGCCCGCCGTGCAAATAGAGTATCACAGGATTTTCCGGGTTCTCGCTCCGAATAAATATTCCCTGCCGGATGCCGCCGATCTCCACGAATGTCTTTTCCACCAACGCACCGGTGATCTCGTTGCCGCCGGCGTCTTTCAGCGGCGCCAACTTTCCCGGGCTGCATACGGCTAAAACAACGAGGTTGATTACCGCGACCCCTACAATCGACGCGAGAATAACTCCAACTATTTCAAGTAATTTTTTCATTCCTTAATTCTCGACGTAATCAGCTTCTATCCTCAGGTTCTCGATCACAAAATCGCGTCGTTCGGGGGTATTGGTGCCCATATAGAACGTCAACATCTCGTGGATGGTGTCATCGCGCGTCAGGCGCACCGTCTCCAATCGCATGTCCTCGCCTATGAACTCGCGAAACTCGTCGGCCGAAATCTCGCCGAGACCTTTAAACCGCGTGATCTCGGCCGTGGCGCCAAGTTTTTTTATCGCCCGTTTACGCTCCTCCTCGCTGTAACAGTAGTGGGTCTCCTTCTTGTTGCGCACTCGGAACAGCGGCGTCTGCAACACGAACAGATGGCCCTGCCGGATCACCTCGGGGNNTCGGGGAAGAATTGCAGGAAGAAAGTCATCATCAACAACCGGATGTGCATACCGTCGACGTCGGCGTCGGTGGCTATGATCACCTTGTTGTATCGCAGATCGTCGATCGAATCCTCGATGTTGAGCGCGGCCTGCAACAGGTTGAACTCCTCGTTCTCGTAGACCACTTTCTTTGTCAGGCCATAGGTGTTGAGCGGCTTACCGCGCAGTGAGAATACGGCCTGGGTGCGTACGTCGCGGCTTTTGGTGATGGAACCGCTTGCCGAGTTGCCTTCGGTGATGAAGATCATCGTCTCCTCGGCCCGTGCGTCCTTGTCTCCGAAATGCACCTTGCAGTCACGCAGCTTGCGGTTGTTTAGGCTCACCTTTTTTGCCATCTCGCGCGCCTTTTTCTGCACGCCGGAGATCGCTTTACGCTCCTTTTCGTTCTCGGCGATCTTCTTTCCGAGAATCTCAGCCGCCTGCGGATGTTTGTGCAGGTAGTTGTCGAGATTTTCCTTCACGAAGTCGAGCACGAACTGGCGAATGGTCGCACCGCCGGGCGACATGAGCCGCGAGCCGAGTTTGATCTTGGTTTGACTCTCGAACTCGGGCTCCTCGACGCTGATGGAGATCGCGCCCACCAGCGAGGTGCGTATGTCGGCCGGGTCGTAGTCCTTTTTGTAGAACTCTTTGATCGTTTTGGCGATCGCCTCGCGGAACGCCGCCTGATGCGTGCCTCCCTGCGAGGTGTACTGGCTGTTGACGAACGAGAAATAGCTCTCGCCATAGCCCGTACCATGGGTTATCACCACCTCTATGTCGTCTCCCTTCAGGTGTATCGGCTCATACAACGGTTCCTCGCCGAGGTTTTCGTTGAGCAGGTCGAGCAGACCGTTCTTCGACACGTATTGTTCGCCGTTGAGCTTGATCGTGAGGCCCGTGTTGAGGTATGTGTAGTTGCGAACGCGCTGCTCGACGTATTCCATATTATATACGTACTCGCCGAACACCTCGGTGTCGACCACGTAGCTTATCAGCGTGCCGTCTTTCTCTGCCACACCACTCTCCCATCGGTCACTCGTTTCGACGCCTTTCTCGAAAGTGACCGTGCGCGCCTCGCCGCCTCTCACGGTTCGCGCCATGAAACTGCTCGACAGCATGTTCACCGCCTTCACCCCCACGCCGTTCAACCCGACCGTCTTTTTGAACGCCTCGGAGCCGTACTTGCCGCTGGTGTTGATCTTGCTCACGGCGTCCGAGAGGCTGTTGAGCGGAATTCCACGCCCGTAGTCCCTCACCGTCACGGTGTTGCCCTCGCCTATCGTCAGTTCTATGCACTTGCCGGCGCCCATGATGAACTCGTCGACCGAGTTGTCCATCACCTCTTTTATAAGGGTGTAAATTCCGTCGTCGGGCTGGCTGCCGTCGCCCAGCTTCCCAATCCACATGCCGGGGCGCAGGCGCATCTGCTCCCTGGTGCTCAGGGTTTTAATGTCGGCTTCTGTATATTTTACCTCACTCATATCTTTTGTTGCTGTATGGCGACCATTCTGTCGCGCGTCTCATCCATAATATCTTTCGGGTCGCGGGCCGCCACCTCTTCGGCGCTGACGGGCGGCAGTACCTGCACTCCGAAATCGTGTTTCCAGGGGAGCCGACCGCCTTTACCCACCACCCTCGACCCGGTCAGCACCACCGGCAGGATACCCACCCCGGCCTCGTGGGCCAGTGCGAACGCCGACGGTTTGAAACGCCCTATCTCGCCCGTCCGCGAGCGTGTCCCCTCGGGAAATATCGCCACGCTCACCCGCCGCTCGCAGAGCCACTTTTTGCCGTCGTCCATCACCATCGTCACCGCCTTGCGTGGTTTGTCACGCGGGATGAGTATGTCGCCGTGCAGCAACAAAAACAGCCCGATGAATGGCATCCTTATTATCTCGCGTTTCGACACCCACCGGAAATTGAGCGGCACCCAGTAGAGCATCAATATGTCGACCATGGCGCTGTGGTTGAGCACAATCACGTACACCTTGTCACGGTCGACGTTCTCCAGCCCCTCCACTCGCGTCCTCCAACCCGGAGCCAGGCGTAAACACGCCATAGCGATACCACGCGAAATTTCGTGCACCGCGCGGCGCGAACGGTCGAACGGCACCGTAAAAGGGAACACCAACAGCGTGGCAACCAGGAATATAGTCACCAGTACGAGGATCAAAACACAATACACCACGGTAAACATAACTCGCAATTTTACTCATTTTTCGTCGAACGTCGACCCCGGTTGCCCGTTAAATTATTAACAATTAATTATCTTTGCGTCACAACGATTGATATTAAAAAATCTTAATACCTTGATAATTATGGCAAAAGCATTTGTCTTTCCCGGACAGGGAGCACAATTTCCCGGCATGGGCAAAGATCTCTACGAAGCGGTTCCCGCGGCACGCGACATGTTCGAGTCGGCAAACGACATTCTCGGTTTCCGCATAACCGACATCATGTTCGGCGGCACGGCCGACGAGCTCAAACAGACCGCCGTCACCCAGCCCGCGGTGTTTCTCCATTCGGTGATCCTCGCCCACGCGCTCGGCTCGGAGTTCCAGCCCGATATGGTGGCAGGCCACTCGCTGGGCGAGTTTTCGGCCCTCGTGGCGGCGGGCGCACTCAGTTTCGAGGATGGCCTGAAGCTCGTGTCGATCCGCGCAAAAGCCATGCAGAAAGCGTGCGAGATAACTCCCTCGACGATGGCGGCGGTGTTGGCGCTGGCCGACGAACGGGTCGAAGAGATTTGTGCCGCAACCCCCGGAGTGGTCGTGGCGGCAAACTACAACTGCCCTGGTCAGCTTGTGATCTCGGGCACGGTGGAGTCTGTCGACGCGGCATGCGAGGCGATGAAAGCCGCCGGTGCGAAACGGGCACTCAAGCTCGCGGTGGGCGGCGCTTTCCACTCCCCGCTCATGGAACCCGCCCGCGTGGAGCTTGCGGCGGCGATCGAGGCGGCTCCATTCACGGCGCCCGTGTGTCCCGTCTACCAAAATGTCGACGCGCGGCCCCACACCGATCCCGCCGAGATTCGCGAAAACCTCATAGCTCAACTCACCTCGCCCGTGCGCTGGACACAGACCGTGCGCAACATGGTGGCCGACGGTGCCACAGAATTCACGGAACTGGGCCCGGGGGCCGTTCTGGCAGGACTTGTATCTAAAATTGCACCCGAAGTTCAAATCTCGTCGAAGCAAAATTTGTGAAAAAATAAAAAAATTTATTAAGGGGGGTATTGTCGTATTGATTTTTTTACTATATTTGCATGTCCAAACCGATAAATGCAAACATAAACCGATTATTGTCAAAAAATGGTCTCCTTAAAAGAGTTTTTCAACAAACACGAAGACGAATTGCAAAAAGGCGTCGTACACAAGAACAACCTGATAAAGAGGAATATAGTCGCTTATATGGCGGTGAACGGCCCTTCGACCATCGCCGAGCTTACCGTGGCTCTCCACATCAGCATCCCCACGATGACAAAATTGTTGGGGGAACTTGTCGACGACAAGCTTGTGCACGAGAATGGCAAGATCGAGACCACGGGCGGCCGGCGCCCCAACATTTACGGACTGACATCGAGCGCGATCTACTTCGCAGGCGTCAATATCGGACGCGACAACATCCAATTTGTCATAACCGACATACAGAACAACATCATAGTCACGAGCGAGGAGACCGATTTCAAGCTCGTCGACACCGAAGCCTGTTTGCGCCATATCTGCGAGTCGATCTCGTCGTTCATCGACAACTGCGGCGTGGAACGTGATCGTATCCTGGGGTTGGGCGTCTGCATCGCCGGACGGGTAAATCCCAATACCGGACGCAGTTACAAATATTTCACAGGGAACGAAGAGGCGCTCACCCACATCATCGAATCGGCAGTGGGAGTACGCACCCTGCTCGAAAACGACACCCGTGCTCGCTGCTACGCCGAGTATAACGCCGGCAGCCCGCAGGATGGCCAGAATATACTCTACCTCCACCTGGGGCGCGGAGTAGCGATCGGCATCGTAATGGACGGCAAGTTGTTCTACGGCAAGAGCGGATTTGCAGGTGAGTTTGGACACACACCTTTCTTCGACAACGAGAAGATTTGCTGGTGCGGCAAAAAAGGATGCCTCGAGACCGAAATATCGGGGGTGGCAGTCGAGGAGAAGATCGTCGACCAGCTCCACCGCGGCAGCAACACCATTTTGCGCGATAAATTCGAGAAGGGCGAACATATTCACGTCGACGATGTGATCTCGGCGGCGCGCAAGGACGACAACCTGTCAATAGAACTGATCGAGGAGGTGGGCGAAAAGGCGGGCAAAAGTATTGCCTTCCTGATCAACATCTTCAATCCAGAGACGGTGATCATCGGCGGAAACCTTTCTCAGGCAGGCGACTACATCATGCTGCCGCTCAAAGCATCCACCAATAAATACTCGCTCAACCTCGTCTACAAGGACACCCGTTTCCGCCTGTCGCGCATGGGGCAGAATGCCGGTGCACTCGGCGCCGCGATGTTGATGAGGGGTAAGATCATCGGCCTGGCCTGATGCCCTCACCTGCCGAGATGCGTTTCCGGTTTACCATTCCGGATGAATGCAAGGAATTTGCTTTACAAATATATTTGAGACCGCTCGAAGACAGCGATCTCGATTATCTATATCGCTGGGAGAACGATCCCGCCGTGTGGCAATATGGAGACTGCGGAGCTGAAGTTTCGCATTCCACGGATATGAGTCCTGTCCGATTCTCCAAAGAAGAACTCCGTCAATTCATTGAAAATCAGCAGCAGGGATTTCATGCCAATGAACAACTCCGCCTCGTGATCTGCCGGCATGAGGGTGCGGATGAATCAGTGTCGACCACTCGCGGCGGCCGCGTCGGTTTCATCGACCTGTTCGATTTCGATCCTGTGGGACTTACCGCGGGAGTGGGTATCCTGATATGCGATCCTGCCAACCGCCGCCGGGGCTACGGCCGCGAGGCATTGGCCCTCGCTCTCGATCATGCCCGCCGTGAATTGGGCCTGAAGGAGATAAACTGCACCATCGCCCCCGACAACCCCGCCAGCAAGGCTCTCTTCACCGCCGCCGGTTTCCGGGCAAAAAAAACTCTTGACTTTCGTCAAGAGTAAGCACCCTTCTCCCCTCCCCCTGCGTAGAAGGGCGCTTTATTTCTGAAAGCAAAAGTATTTGGTATTGAACGAAAATTTCTTGATTTAAATCAAGAAACTCGAAAAAATTAACTTTCCCAATCGGAATAGATACTCTCGTCGAAGAAATTTTTCTCGTCCGGGCCGTGCAACGGGTACCACACCTGCGCGAAAAATGGATTTCCGGCGGCTATCGCATCGTAGTTCCACGGTGGAGGCAGGCACTCGGGGCACCAGTGGCCGCCCAGCAACACGAGCGCCGGCGACGCGGTGAAACGGTGCCCGAACTGGCATTCCCATTCGAGCAGAGTTGCCATATCACCGGTAGTCATACTGTGGGACAGACACTTACCGCCGCGAAACTGCGCCGCCTGCTGCATGTCGCCGATGTCGAGCGTGGCAAGTGGTTTGGTCTCGTCCCACCCGTGGTCGATCCTCACGGGCGTGCCGGTCGGGGGCGTAAGGTCTTGTCCTGACCAATCGGGTATGCTTTCCCACGCCTCGTAACTACCGAAATACGAGGCAATTCTCTCATGATGGCGACTCCTGATCCAGTCCATCGTGCCCACCCTTTTTTTGTGGGCCAACCAACGCATCACCCGTTTGATGAGTGACGCGGGGGCGAGCCGAGCCAGCCGGAAGTAGCGCGGCACGGCGGGTCGCATCCGCAGTCTGAAGTAGTCGTCGAGCGGAAGGTTTTCGCGAAAACGCAGCATGCGGTCGAGTTCGTCGGAGTCGAGGTACCATTGTCCGTGGAAGTTGCGCAGTGCGAACCAGCGCGCCTCAAAGATGCGTTCGGGCGGCGGACACGAGATGGTTTCGAGCAACCGCCTCATGAATTCGTAGTTGGTGATGCGGTAAGAGGCGCCACTGCCGATGTTGTAAAAGCGGTTCCAGAGTTCGTCGGGTGCCCATTCTTCACACAGATTGGCGAGCAGGCGTCCCGAATCCTCGATAGTGGCCCATTCGAGCACGCCGCCGGGCGGCACGTGGAACATTATGGGGTCGAAGTTGTTGAGCACTCCCGGATGCAGGATGCCGCTTTGGCGCAGGCAAACCCACCGGCGTATGCCGCTGTCGACTATCGTGCGCTCGGCAATCGTCTTCGAAATCGCGTAATGGTCATACACACTGATGCTTATCGGATCGCCCGCACGTCCCCAGTGGAGCGGCGGATTGCGGTCGGAGGTTTGTGCCACCGAGCCGATGTAGACCACTTTTATCTCCTCGCTGTTCGGCTGGGCCAACACTGCTTTGACTATATTCTCGGCCGCTCCGACATTCACCCTCATCGTGGTTTTAGGCAGGTAATCGGCTTTGGGTGAGACCATTCCGCCGACGTGCAGCACATAGTCGGCGGGGCGCTTGCCGTCTGTCCCGCCCACGCCTCGCAGCACGTCGCCGTAATCGATCAGGTCGCCCCACACTATCTCTATGCCAGGCTCATTCTCAAGCGACCGCACTATTCGGCGATTCTTTTCGCTCGGGCGCACGAGCAGCCTTATGTCGAATCTTTCGCGACGGGCCATGAGTTCCGCAAGGCCGGCCGAACCCATGACTCCGGTCGCTCCGGTCATGAAAACCAACTTTTTGGATTTCATACGCTTTGGGCGGTTTACGTGATCTATGGGTTGACGTATACGGTCTCGCCCAACTGCCTGATGCGGAACTGCCCGGAGGAGAGCTCTGTGCCGTCGAGAATGAGGCGGCCCTGCATGTCGGCGGGGATGAGCTGCGCCACGGCCCGCGGGTTGGGTTTTGGCTGAGTATTAAGCACTACGGTGGGAGAATCGCCCGCCGGTTGCAGTTCGAGCACCATCGGAATTCCGCTCAGGTCGTCGTGCGGAAGGAGCCCATCGGTCTCCGAAAATCGACACACGGTGTATGTCAGGCGCCCTCTTATAGGTGTCACGCTGTACCTGCGGCTCACGCTGCTCGTGGTTTCGCGGCCCAGAAAGAGCGACAGGTACTCCTCCTCGAGGCGGTTCAGTTCGGCCAAAGCGCTGCCCAGGCCCCCTCCGAAGACGTTTTCGCCCACCTCGCCCGTAATCAGGTCGAAGCGGCTGCGGCGGATCGAAAATATCTTCTCGGCGGCGAGGCGCGCACTCTCCTCAAGGCTCATGGCCGCAGCCGAGGTCTTGTCGACCGTCAGGCGCGGGAAGCCTCTCGCGGGATTCATGTGGGTGGGGCTCGCCGGTTCGACCGCGGGGGTGGTTGCGAGAGTGGGTGCGGCGTCCTCATGCTGTGGCATGTCGTTGACGTCGAATAGTTTGGCCGACGTTACCTCGTGCAATACTTTGTCTGTCAGCGGGGCTGTAACTCCCAGATATTTCTGTGCATAACGGGCGTAAGGGCCAGCGATTATCTCCTGTTGCTCGACGGTGACCGTGATCCCGAGCGTCGTTCGTTCTCCCTGGTTATGAGTCGCTTGTGAGTTGGCTGTGAGAGGCGCGATCGCGGCGGCAAGGGCTGTGGCCGCGGCGAGGCATGTCGATACTATTTTGTTCATGGCGTCAGTTTTTGATGTATATGCAAAGAACAAATCTACGAATTTATTTTCAAAAATAGAGATAAAAATCGCGTGTGAGCGCTCTGTATTCTTCCGAGAATGCTCCCGGATTGTCGCCGCCTATGATAAGCGTGGTCGATTCCGCCGGAGGCACAGGGGAATCTGCGGCGGCGGCGGTGTGCAGAAACTCTATCAAAGTGCGTTTGGGCCCGCTTTTCGGGGTGGAGTGCACTTCCGTGAGGCGCGAGGGGAGGAATCCGGCGGAGACGGCCTCAGCGATCATCACGCGAGTCGAGTGGCCGGCGGGCACGATCAGCGAGATCCGCCCGTCGGGTTTTAGCAGCCTGAAGCAACATTTCATCAGATCGTCGTAACTCAATGATCCTGTGTGGCGTGCCGTGTTTCGCAAAACATCGGGAGATGCGAGCGAATCGACGAAGTATGGTGGATTCGAGACTATGTGATCGAACTTTTTTTGTATCAGCCGGGCAAACTCCTGAACCGTCATCGGCGGGTGCATCACAAGTTTTTCTGCCCACTCGCTCGCCTCGAAATTGCGCCGGGCCGCCTCGCAGGCCACGGGGTCGATCTCCACCGCCTCTATGACAGATTCCGACCCGAGCCCGGCCTTGAGATCAAAGCTTTCCGTCCGCTGTGCCAACTGCAAGGCTACAAGGCCGGTACCTGTTCCTATATCGAGTATCGCTTTATCCCTCCGTGGATCGAGTCGGCACCACGCACCCAACAACACCCCATCGGTGCCAACTTTCATAGCACAGCTCTCCTGATTAACTACAAAGCGCTTAAAACAAAAAGTATTACGCCCCGACATCTCTATCATTGCTTCATGTCACCGGAGATTCCCGCTCCGAAAAGCGCGAAATCGAACCGCACGGGGTCGGCCGAATCGAACTCGCGGAGGCGTGCCGTCACCTCCTCCACAGCCTTCCAGTCGTTCTGGCGACGTTGAAGAAGACCCAGCGAGCGCGCCGTGGCGGCGCTGTGAACGTCGAGCGGCAGGTACAGTGCCGACGGTGGGATCGCGCGCCACAGTCCGAAGTCGACTCCGCGGTCGTCGCGCCGTATCATCCAACGCAGGAACATGTTGGTACGCTTGCACGCCGCACCGCGGTCGATCGACGAGAGGTGTTTTTCACACCTCACGGCGTGCGGCGGCGTGAAAAATTCGCACCGGAACCGCGCGATTGCCGTCCGTATGTCGCCCGAGCGTGCGTATTCCCCCTCAAAAAACGCCCCCACCGAACCGAACTCGCTGTAAATGTGGCGCAAGGATAGCAAAAACGAGCGAAAATCGCCTCCGTTGAAAGTGCGGTGAACGAATACGGAAACGCCGTCCAACTCCGCCTCGGAGGCGTTCATCACAAAGTCGTGTGGCGCATTGTCGAGAAGGTCGATCATCCGCCCGGCACTCTTCACGATCGCCTTTCGGTTGCCCCACGCGATGGTCGCGGCCAGGAAGCCTGCGATCTCGATGTCGTATTGCGCAGAAAACCTGTGAGGCACAGAAACCGGGTCACAGGCCACAAATTCCGGGGTGTTGTAGTGATCGTGCAACCTGCCGAGCAATTCGCGTAAGCCGTTACTTGAGACGATATCGTTCATTGGCACAAACGTCAGATGATTACCCCGTCGGTCATGGTGATCCTGCGGTCGGCCATCGCTGCGAGGTTGTCGTCGTGGGTGACTATGATGATGGTTTGGCCGAAACGCTCGCGCAGCGACAGGAACAGCCGGTGGATTTCGTCGCGGTTGCGCGAGTCGAGGTTGCCCGAAGGTTCATCGGCCAGCAACACGGCGGGCGAGTTGATAAGCGCGCGGGCGATCGCAACTCTCTGTGCCTCACCGCCCGAGAGTTCCGCCGGTTTGTGATCGCGCCTCAAGTCGAGTCCGAGCATCTCTATGAGTTCACCGGCGCGCGCCTCGACCTCTGCGCGATCCCTTCGGCCAATATAACCCGGAAGGCAGATGTTCTCGAAAGCCGTGAACTCAGGAAGCAGATTGTGGAACTGGAAAACGAAACCGACGCGGCTGTTGCGAAACGTCGACAACTCGTTGTCGTTCAACCGACCGACATCGACCCCGTCAATCACAACACTGCCGCTGTCGGGGCGGCTCAGTGTGCCCACGATCTGCAACAGGGTGGTCTTTCCCGCGCCGCTCGGACCCACCACCGAGACTATTTCGCCCCGTCGTACCGAGAGCGTAATACCCTTGAGCACAGTCAGTTTACCGAAACTTTTTCGCAGATTTTTGATCGCGATCATCCGTTGACGTTTTTATAGTAGTTGTGGAGTTTGACCACCTCTATGGCGGCGAGAGTGTCGTGGACTCGCAGTATGGACGCTCCGCCGCGAAGGCATGCCCAATGCAGTGCCGCAGTGCCCGACAAAGCCTCGGCAGGCGTGGTCTCCAAAATATTGTATACCATAGACTTGCGCGAGATTCCCGCCAACAGCGGCAGCTCGAAACGCCGGAACTCACCCAGATGGTGCAGCAGCCGGAAGTTCTGCGGCGTGGTCTTGGCGAACCCGAATCCCGGATCGAGTATGATGTCGCTGACCCCGGCAGCGCGAAGATCGGCGATCTTTTCGGCAAAAAAATCCTTGACGTCGGCCACAATATCCTGATAATCCGTCATATCCTGCATATTACGCGGGGTTCCTCTCATGTGCATCAACACGTAGGGCACGCCGTATTTTGCCGCCACGCCGAATATTTCCGGATCAAGGGTGCCGCCCGATATGTCGTTGATTATGCACGGCCCGAAACGTTTGATGACCTTTGCGGCCACCTCGGAACGGAAAGTGTCGATCGACACGACCACTCCCGGCGCCTTTTCGCGCACCACCTCCACGCCAGTCATCACGCGGCTAAGTTCCTCTTCGACAGAGACATCCTCAGCTCCGGGACGCGACGAATAGCCCCCCACGTCGATGATGCGCGCACCCCATCCCACGGCCTCCTCGACCCTTGTGGTGATCTCCTCGATGTGCATCGAGCGGCTGGCAGCGAAGAACGAATCGGGCGTCACATTGACGATCGTCATCACCGCGGGTTTCTGCAAATCAAGTGTTTGGCTGCCTATTTTCATGGTTTTGTGTTTAACGTTTTTCGAATTGTTCGAGCAGCATTTCGTGTATTTCTCCCACCTGCGCGGCAAGCCGCTCCACACTGCCACTGTTGTCGATCACTCGCCAGGCGCGTGCGGCGCGCTCCTCGTCGGTGAGTTGGTTGGTCATGCGCCGCATGACGTCTTCGCGACTCACCACCCTACTCTCCGCCTCACCGCGTACCAGCACTCTTTCGAGTCGTTCCTCGACCGGCGCCGCCACAGCGACCACACGGTCGACAAAACGATCGAAACCGCTCTCGAACAGTATAGCGCTCTCGAGCACCACATAAGGCCGGTCGCGAAAAGGGAGCGTCCACGCCTCAAAGTCGAGCGCTACGGCGGGATGGACTATCGAGTTGAGCGACGCCAACAACATCTTGTCGCCGAACACTTTAGACGCCACGTAACCTCTGTTTAATACGTTGTCACGATAAGCTTCGGGGCCCAACAGAGCCACAATCGCGCGTTTTATGCGTCCGTCACCGTCGATCAGTTCGCGCGCGCGGCTGTCGGAGTCGTACACGGGTACGCCCCGTTCCGCCAACACTCTGCACACGGTGCTTTTGCCGCTGCCTATGCCACCCGTCACCCCGACCCTGATCGTCAGGCCGTCTTCTTCCCTCTCTCCTCCGGCTTTGGTCATTCCTTCGTTTCTTCTTCCTCTTCGGCTGCTTCGGGTATGAATTCGGGGGCATCGATCACCTGCACCACTGTGAGGTCGGTGATCTTGCTGTTGATGGCCCTCTGCAACGAGGTAGGGGCTATGGTGAGCGCGCCCAGATTTTGGCGCGAGGGGCGTGGCGAGAGTTCGTCGAGGGTGAAACTAAGACGCCGTTTGAGCGACAGGCGCTGTGCGAGGATGGTCGATCCGCGACCCGTGACGGTGGCCGTGAGGCGGTATTTTTGGCCGTCGATGCGAATATTGAGCGGGATTTCCGTGTCGTACTCACTGTTCAACCGCCCTGCATACCACAGCACGGCCGAGCACAACAGGCAGACCAAAAACGTGCGTGAAAGGGCCTGCCGGAGCACTTTGCGCGTTTTTTCAGCGAATATGTTGAGCAAACCTTTTTTCATGCCACAATCAAACGGCTTACATCACTGACGCCCCGTCGGGTACAAAGGTAAAACAATCTTCCCGTAATCCCCTATTCGACAAGAATATTTTGTGGTTGCATCTGCGTTTTGTTCGTTCTTCGCGCCAAGAATGCTTTAATCGTGAAAATACTTCCGAGTACAGGCGCCGATCCCAAAGCAAAGTACACAGGGCAACACCCACAAAGTAAAAGAGGACGTCTTCGTCCTCTTTTACTTTGTGGGTGCTACTGGATTCGAACCAGTGACCCCTACCCTGTCAAGGTAATGCTCTGAACCAACTGAGCTAAGCACCCGCGAAAATCGTGAGTGCAAAAGTAGTCAATTATTTTGGAAACACAACAGCACCCGCCGAAAAAAGAGATTTATTGATCGTCGACAGCTGCCAGACCACCCTCGGAAGTCTCTTTGTAGAGGCTCGGAATATCGTGTCCGGTGCGGCGCATGACCTCCACCACGCGGTCGAAACTCACGCGGTGCGATCCGTCGGAAAAAGTGGCGTAGGTGTTGGCGTCCAAAGCCCGCGCGGCGCCGAAAGCATTCCGTTCGATACACGGAATCTGCACGAGTCCGCAGATTGGGTCGCATGTAAGGCCCAAGTGGTGCTCCAGAGCCATCTCGGCGGCGTATTCGATCTGGGCGGGCGATCCGCCGAAGAGTTGACACGCGGCGGCGGCCCCCATTGCGCAGGCGACGCCCACCTCGCCCTGGCACCCCACTTCGGCGCCCGAGATCGAGGCGTTGGTGCGCACCACGTTTCCGAACAGCCCCGCGGTGGCTATGGCCTTCATCACCCTGCTTTCGCGAAAGTCGCGCGACAGCATCAGGTGGTAGAGCACGGCGGGAAGTATTCCGCTCGATCCACATGTCGGAGCTGTGACAATCTCTCCGCCCGAGGCGTTCTCCTCGGCTACGGCAAGTGCGTAGGCTATCACCATCCCGCGGCTCTGCATGGTCGACGAGTAGCCCTTGGCGCGGATCAGGTAGTCCGACGCTTTTCGCCGCACACCGAGTCCGCCGGGCAGCGTTCCTTCGGCCTCGAGTCCACGTGCGATAGAGGCTTTCATCACCTCCCAAACCCGTGCAATGTAGTTCCATATCTCAGGTCCCTCGCACGCCTCGACATACTCCCAGTACGACGATCCGCGCACCTCGCACCAACGCTGAATGTCGGCGATGTGCGACAGGTCGTAGACATCGACCCGGGGCGTTTGGGTCGGCATATCGTCGGAGGCGAGATTTCCTCCGCCGATGCTGAACACCATCCAGTCGTCGAACGTCGATCCATCTTCCAGCACGCCCTGAAAAAGCATGCCGTTGGTGTGGAATTCGTGGACATGATCGGGCCGCCACACTATCTCCACGGGCCCGCGCGTACCGAGCACGCTTTCTATGGCCCGGTCGGTAAGGTGTCCGCGTCCCGTGGCGGCGAGTGCGCCATAGAGCGTCACACGGAACCGCCGTGCGGCCGGACTGCGCTCGAGGAATAACTCGGCGGCCCTGCGCGGCCCCATCGTGTGGCTGCTCGAGGGGCCGTTGCCTATTCTAAAAATCTTTCTGATTGATTCCATAATAACGCAAAGGTAAAGAATTTTCCCTACCTTTGCACACGCATAATGCGGATATGGTGTAATTACCTCCCTCGTGAGATGCCTCC
>DBDQ01000080.1:50534-62327 GCA_002293665.1 Alistipes sp. UBA928
GGTTCGAGTCCCTTTATCCGCACGGGAAGAGCAGGCTTTTACGCTTGCTCTTTTTGTTTTATTCGAACTCCAGTCTTTCGCCCGTCGCCCCGGTGGCGATGGAAGTGCCGTCCCATGCTATGCGGCCACCGACTATGGTGCATGCAACCCTCGAGTCGAACCGCTCCCTTTCCCACGGCGACCAACCGCACTTCGACAAGATATTTTCGGGCGCGACCATCCACCCCGCCTCGCCGTCATGCGGGTCTGCGAATGCCGGATCGACTATCGTGATATCGGCCCGGTAACCTTCGCGCAGGAATCCGCGCCCCACGATGCCAAACCGCACCGCCGGTGCGTGACACATGCGTTCAACCAGCGTTTCGAGCGTCATCACGCCCTGTTTCGCAAGTTCCATCATGGCAGGCAGGGCGAACTGCACCGACGGTATCCCCGACGGCGCCTCCCAATATCTGCGCGACTTTTCTTCGGTGGTGTGGGGCGCATGGTCGGTGGCCACGAGGTCTATCCTGCCGCGCCACTCTCCCACCCCGGCAACGGCATTCCGCAGTGCCTGCCTGTCAGCGGCCGTTTTTATGGCCGGGTTGCACTTTATCTGGTTGCCCAACCGTTCGTAGTCTTCTTCCGAGAACCACAGGTGGGGCACGCATGCCTCGGCGGTGATCTTTTTTTGTGCCGCCGGCCCGCTACCAAACAGCGTCAACTCCTTCGCCGTCGAAACATGGCAAACGTGCAACTGCGAACCGTAGCGATCGGCCAATTCCACCGCCCGCGCCGTCGAAACATAGCACGCCTCGGCAGAGCGCACCAGCGGATGGACCGCCGCCGTGGCCTGCTCGCCCGACTTCCGACGATAAAGGTCGGTGTTGGCACGGATTATCGCCTCATCCTCGCAATGCGCCGCGATCACTCCTCCGAACTCGGCGAACAGTGCGGCCTGCGCCCGTGCGTCTGCCAAAAGCAGTCCGCCCGTCGACGAACCCATGAAGAATTTGACCAGCCGTCCGCCGCCGGCATAATACCGCTTGATATCCGGCAGGTTATCAGCCGCGGCGCCAAGAAAAAAAGAGTAGTTGGTGTGCATCCGCCCGGCGGCAAGATCGAATTTCTGCTCGAGAGTATCGAGGCTCACGGTGGGCGGCACGGTGTTGGGCATCTCCAGAACGCTCGTGACACCTCCCGCGACCGCCGCTGCCGATTCCGATCTCATGTCGCCTTTCGCCGTCAGGCCCGGTTCGCGAAAATGGACATGTGCGTCGATCACTCCCGGCATCACGATCTTCCCCGTGGCGTCAATGCGGGTGCTGAAATCGTTCGCGAGAGGGTACTCCCCCTCTCCGATTTCGGCGATCACTCCATCCCTCACGACCACATATCCGCGTAGCCGGCGTCCCTCGTTCACCACAGTACCTCCCGATATCAACATCGTGCTCATTTCGATACTCCTTTTATATGTCTCAACCGCAGCTTGAGCACTCCCAATAGCGCCTCGCCGAATATCCCGCTCGACATTTTCGAAGTACCGGCCGTGCGGTCGACGAACACGATCGACACTTCGCGCACGCGGAATCCGAGCTTCCACGCCGTGTATTTCATCTCTATCTGAAACCCGTAGCCCTTCATCCTCACCGCGCCGAGGTCGATGGTTTGGAGCACCCTGCGCGAATAGCACACGAATCCCGCCGTGGCGTCTTTCACCGGCATTCCGGTCATGATGCGCACATAACGCGATGCGCACCACGAGATCAGCAGCCTCGGCAACGGCCAGTTCACCACGTTCACACCCGACACATATCGCGATCCGATCACCACATCGGCACCCTCTCCGATCGCCGTTTGATACAGCCTCACCAAATCGTCGGGATTATGCGAAAAATCGGCATCCATTTCGAAAATCCAGTCGTAATCGCGTTCCAGTGCCCATCTGAATCCCGTGAGGTATGCCGACCCGAGCCCGAGTTTCCCCTCGCGCTCCAAAATATGCAGCCGTCCCGCATGCGTTCCCTGCAACCCGCCGACTATCGAGGCCGTCCCATCGGGCGACCCGTCGTCGACGACCAGAATATCGAACTCCTCGGGCAGCGAAAATACCCTGTCGATGATCTGCGCGATATTCTCGCACTCGTTGTATGTCGGTATGATAACTAATTTGCGCATTGTGCAATATATTGACGAATGACCGAACATTTCTGCGTCAACAAGCCGTTCTCGTGTGTGAGTTTTCTCTCGACGACCAGAGTCAACAGGTCGGCAAGTTTGTCGAGATCGCCGCGGCTGAAAAACATCGTATTTTGCAGAAAGGGTACCAACTGGTCGTCGTCGATCATGCTCAACCAGGCGAGATCCAAGCCGACATCTTCGGCAAAATAGCTGTTGACAAGGTCAACGGCTTCTGGGCCATTTCCTTTGATATTCAAAATTTCCGACAACAGTTTCCCCAAAACTACCCCCAACTGTTCGAACTGCCTCGTCAAATAATCGCGTTGTTCCATAACCGCGGTCTCTTTTTCGCAAAGGTAGGGAAAAAAGAGTAACTTTGCGCAAAATCTCACCAAATGCCCGTAACGATCTCACTGCAACTGTCGCCCAAGCAGGCGGCCGACCCGAAAACTTATATCCCGATCGCGGCGCGGCTGGCGAGGGTTTCCGACACCCAGGTGGCTCTGGCGCGGGTTGTAAAACGCTCGGTCGACGCGCGGAAAACCCCCAAAGTCAACCTCACCGTCGAGCTGTACATAGACAACGAACCACAGCCCGCGCCGCTGCACTTCGATTATCCCGACGTGGGCGCAAAAACGCCAGTGGTGATCGTAGGCAGCGGCCCGGCGGGTCTGTTCGCGGCACTGCGACTGATCGAACTGGGCTACAAACCGATTGTGCTCGAACGCGGAAAAGAGGTGGCCAAACGCGGAAAAGACATAGCCCGCATCAACCGTAATCAGGGTGTCGACCCCGACTCGAACTACGCGTTCGGCGAGGGGGGCGCGGGTACATTTTCCGACGGTAAACTGTTCACCCGATCCAAAAAGCGCGGCGATTACAACCGTGCACTCCAGACGCTCGTGTGGCACGGCGCCTCGCCCGAGATACTCTACGAGGCGCATCCTCACATCGGCACCGACCGCCTGCCGCGTATAATGACTGCGATCCGGGAGACGATCCTCCGCAGCGGCGGCAGCGTGGTTTTCGGCGCGCGCGTCACCGACATCGAGCTTCGCGATGGACACGCAGTCGGAGTGCGGTGTGGCGATGAACTTGTGGAGGGTGCGGCCGTGGTGTTGGCCGCCGGCCACTCGGCGCGCGACATTTACGAAATGTTACACCGCCGCGGGGTCGAGCTCGAGGCCAAACCATTCGCCGTGGGAGTGCGCATCGAGCACCCGCAGGCACTCATCGACTCCATTCAGTACCACACTCCCGAGGGACGCGGTGAATATCTCCCCGCTGCATCGTACCAGCTTGTCAGTCAGGAGGGAGGGCGCGGTGTTTACTCGTTCTGCATGTGTCCCGGCGGTTTCATCGTGCCGGCGATGACGAGCGGCGACGAATCTGTTGTCAACGGCATGTCGCCCTCGCTGCGCAACTCACCCTACGCCAACTCGGGCATCGTGACGGAGGTGCGCCTTGCCGATTTCGACCACTTGCGCGCCGACCACGGCCCACTTGCCGGTCTCGAATTTCAGCGCCGTCTCGAATATCTTGCCCATGAACAGGCTAGATTGCTTCGCTCTGCTCGCAATGACGACGGCTCTTCTGCGTCATTGCGAGGAGAGAATCGACGAAGCAATCCGGAAAACACGTATGGAGTACAGGCACCAGCACAGAGGGTGGCCGACTTTGTCAGCGCCCGCCCGTCGCACGCTCTTCCGCGGAGCTCCTACGTTCCGGGCCTCACTCCCTCGAGGCTCAACGAGTGGCTTCCGGAATTCATTTCGCGGGCGTTGCGGGCCGGAATCTCGACCTTCGGCCGCAGGATGCGCGGTTTCGTGACGAACGAGGCGGTAGTCGTCGGCGTCGAATCGCGCACTTCGACCCCGGTCCGCATCCCGCGCGACCCCGATACCCTCACCCACCCCGCCGTTGCCAACCTCTACCCCGCCGGCGAAGGTGCCGGTTACGCAGGCGGCATCATCTCGGCAGCCCTCGACGGCGAACGCATCGCCAATGCCATCGCCGCTACTCACCCATAACATCCTCAATATCAATATTATGTAAATTTTTAGTAAAAATACTTAAAGAAATAGTTGTATAACTAACAATATAGTTGTATGTTTGTAACCACAACAAAGATCAAAAAGAAACAGATATGAGCACAATAGCAAAAAAACGCCCCCAGGAACTGACGCGAGCCGAGTTGGAGATCATGCAGATTCTGTGGGACAAGCGCCGGGCTTTCGTAGGCGATATTCTCGATGCGATGCCACACCCACGGCCGGCCTACAACACCGTCTCGACCATAGTGCGCATACTCGAAAAGAAGGGCTTCGTGGCCCACACCGCTTACGGCCGCACCCACGAATACCACCCGTTGATGGGGCGCGAGGAGTACACCGACCAGTACATGACAGGGGTGCTGAGTAACTTTTTCGGCGGCTCACTCGTGCAGATGGTGTCGTTCCTCAGCAGCCGCGAGAACGTATCCATGAAGGAGGCCGACAGCATAATCGGCATACTCGAGGAGCTTAAAAAAGAGCAGCAATGAAAGAGATTCTGACCTACGCCCTCCAGACGGTGGCGTGCAGTGCGCTGTTCGTGGTGTTCTACCGCGTGGTGTTGCAGCGGCGCACGTCGTTTCGCACTGCGCGCCGCTATCTGTTGGCGTCGCCAGTGATTGCGGCCATCATTCCGGCACTCGACATACCGGTGTGGCATGTTGCGCCGATCGAGATACCTCTCGACCTGCCGGTGTCGGCCTCCACGGCTATTCCGGTGACCGCTCCCGTTGCCGTTCCTCCGGTCGACCGTGTGGCGATCGTGCTGTGGGCACTCTGGGGCGCGGGCATCGCTATGTTGGTGTTGATTATGGTGCACCAGATGGTTAAGATCGCGTCGATACGCCGCCGCGCCAAGCTTCACAATGCCGACGGATTCTGCATTGCCCTCTCCGGGGAGGTGGGCCCGCCGTTTTCGTTCCTGCGCACGGTGTTTATTAGCCACGGGACTCCCGGGGACGAGATGCGCCAAATAGTGATGCACGAGGCGAGCCACATTCGCCACCGCCACTCCACCGAGAAACTCGCGATGGAGGTGGTCAAGAGCCTTCAGTGGTTCAACCCCTTTGCATGGTGGGCAGCTCGCCTGCTGGCCGAGGTTCACGAGTTCGAAGCCGACAGGGATGTCTTGGACGGGGGATTCACCGTCGAGGAGTACCTTCCGCTTATATTACGCCAGACCTTCGGATATATTCCGGAACTATCCGCGGGCCTGGGCGATTCACTGACTAAAAAACGATTCCTGATGATGAAAAACAAGATGAAACCTACGAAACGCGGTTGGCTGCGAGTGGCGGGAGTGCTGCCTTTGGCTGCTGGGGCAATGTTACTATTTTCGTTCACGAGCCGTCCGCCCGCGATTATTTTCACTGGAGGCACGGCTTCTGTCGAGACTTCCGTCGAGGTTGCTTTAGAGGCATCCGTGCAAGCCCCCGTGTCTGAAACCATGCCTGTGGAGCGGGTTGCTACGGCTCCTGCCCGTGTTCCTGCTCCCGCCCCGGAGTCACCGCAACAGCCCGATATCCCCATCCATAATGCCGAGGTGATGCCGACGTTCGATGGGGGTGGTTTGTCACATTTCCGCGACTGGGTGCAGAGACAGCTCGTCTATCCGCGTGAGGCCCTCGAGCGTGGTATCAGCGGCACGGTGACGGTGAAATACGTCATTGAGCGCGACGGTAGCGTGTCGAATATCGAGACCCTCCGTTCGCCCGGCAACCTGCTCTCGGCCGAGGCTGAGCGCGTGATCGGAATGTCTCCAAAATGGACACCGGGTATGCAGGCGGGTAAACCCGTTCGCGTCTACTACATCCTGCCGGTCATGTTCAGATTGACGGAGGATGGCGGGTCTGCCACCACTCCCGCCACCACACCTGCATCCTCCAATCGCATTGAGATTGCCAACGGGGTAACGGTGGTCGGATACGGTGCGCAGCGACACGATGCCAACAGCGGCAGCAACTATCCGCCCGCCAATGCGGTGGTCTATCTTAACGGTACCCTTGGAGCAGGCCAACCGCTGATCATTCTCGACAACACCGAGATCAGAAGTATGAGTTCGGTCGATCCGAACACCATAGAGAGTATAAATGTGTTGAAGGATGCGTCTGCGATGAATCTTTACGGCGACCGCGCCAAAAACGGCGTGGTGGTTATTACGACAAAGAGAAACAACACCCCGGGCGCCGGTTCCGTTGAGCTCAGTGCCCCCGGAGACACACCTATGGGAGTGATCTATGATGTGAAACAAAAGCTCCGCGAGGCCGGAGTGACAAAAGTAACCTACACCCTGTCCAACGGCGAAATCATGACCACGGAGATCGAATAGCGCACTGCCGATCTAACTAACCGGCCCTGTTGTTACTCCCGGGGCCGGTTTTTTTGTGCCCGCCAAAGTTTGAGCAGCGCCCAAGCGACCATTATGGCGACGAAACCGATGAGGAAAATGACAAGCAGCCGCCACTGCCGGGTAGCCAGGCCGATGCCCATGAACACGGTAATATGTATCGCCGCGATGATCCAGAACGATCCTTTGAGGATTTTTTCGCCCTTGCCGGCCATACTATGAAAGTCTCGCAATCCGGTCGATTATCTCGCCGGCGAGTGCTTCGGCTGCGGCATGATCAGGCGCTTCGCTGTAAATGCGAATGATGGGCTCGGTGTTGGAGCGCCGCAGATGCACCCACCGCCGGTCGGCGAAGTCGATCTTCACGCCGTCGATGTCTGTCACGCGCTCGACACCCGCCGCGCCCGTGTACGCCGCTTTCACCGCACGTAGAATAGCGTCGACATCGACTCCGGCCGTAAGCTCAATCTTATTCTTCGAAATGTGGTAGTCAGGATACCCCGCCCGCAACTGCGTCATCGTCAGACCAGTGCGTGCCAGATGTGAGAGCACGAGCGCCACCCCCACGAGCGCGTCGCGCCCGTAGTGCAGCGCCGGGTAGATAACCCCTCCGTTGCCTTCGCCGCCAATGACAGCACCCGTTTCCTTCATTCGCGCCACTACGTTCACCTCGCCCACCGCAGCGGCGTGGTAGTGCCCTCCGTGGCTTTCGGTCACATCGCGCAACGCACGCGACGAACTCAGGTTCGACACCGTGTCGCCTCCTCCCGTCGCCCCCAGCACATAGTCGGCCACGGCCACGAGCGTGTACTCCTCGCCGAACATTGCCCCATTCTCACAAACGAGCGCCAGGCGGTCGACGTCGGGATCGACCACAACACCCAGATCGGCCCCCTCGCTAACCACCACGCCGGCTATTTCAGTGAGATTTTCGGGCAGCGGCTCGGGATTGTGCGAAAACTCGCCCGTGGGCTCACAGTTGAGGCGCACCACATCACAGCCGAGCGCCTCCAGCAGTGCCGGTATCGCCACTCCGCCCACCGAGTCGACAGCATCGACCACCACGCGAAACCGGCGCGCACGCACGGCGTCGACATCGACCAACGGCAGTGCAAGCACGGCAGCGATATGCTGAGCCGTGAAATCGACCCTCTCGACCACCCGGCCCAGACCGTCGACCCCTGCGTAGGCAAAATCCTCCTTCGCGGCCATCCGCAGTATCTCCTCCCCCGCCCCGGCACTGAGGAACTCTCCGCGTCCGTCGAGCAGTTTAAGTGCGTTCCACTGCCGCGGGTTATGGCTGGCGGTGATGATGATTCCTCCGTGCGCACCGTAGTGCATAACAGCCATCTCGACCCCCGGAGTGGTACACAACCCTGCGTCGACCACATCGGCGCCGCATCCGGTGAGCGTACCCACCACCAGCGCGTGAACCATGTCGCCCGACAACCTCGCATCGCGTCCCACGACGATCCGCACACGCCGATCGTCCGCACACCGCGCACAGTCAGCGTTTGCCTGCCGCCCGATATAAGCCGCATAGGCCGAAGTGAATTTAACAATATCGACGGGAGTAAGGTTCTCCCCCGCCCCGCCCCCGATAGTTCCGCGGATTCCCGAAATAGATTTTATCAGTGTCATAGATTAAATTTGAGATTTAAATTTGATTTTCATAACCCGTCATCGTTTGGCCGCATCAAATGTATACAAAAAAACGGGAACTCGAAAGTTCCCGTTCAAAATCTGTATCCTCTTATCCGAGATAAGATTTGAGCCACTTGCTTTTGGAGCTGTGGCGCAGACGGCGGATCGCTTTCTCCTTGATCTGGCGCACCCGTTCGCGCGTGAGGCCGAACTTGTCGCCGATCTCCTCGAGCGTCATCTCGGGACAGCCTATGCCGAAGAAGTACTTCACAATGTCCTTCTCGCGCTCCGTCAAAGTTGCCAACGCACGGTCGATCTCCGTTCCCAAAGACTCATTAATAAGAGAACGGTCGGCGTTGGGCGAGTCGGCGTTGACCAACACGTCCAACAGGTTGTTATCCTCGCCGTCGGCAAAGGGTGCGTCGACCGACACGTGTCGCCCTGCAACCCTCATTGTGTCCGTAACCTTCTCGCGCGGAAGATCCAAAACCGCGGCCAACTCCTCGGGCGATGGTGTCCGTTCGTTCTCCTGCTCGAATTTGGCGAAAGCCTTGTTTATTTTGTTCAACGAGCCAACCTGATTGAGCGGCAGACGAACAATACGCGACTGTTCGGCCAGCGCCTGCAAAATAGATTGCCTGATCCACCACACGGCATAGGATATGAACTTAAAACCGCGAGTTTCGTCGAATTTTTCGGCCGCCTTTATCAGTCCCAGATTACCCTCGTTGATGAGGTCGGGCAGCGACAGCCCCTGGTTCTGATACTGTTTGGCGACCGACACGACGAACCTGAGGTTGGCTTTGGTGAGTTTCTCCAACGCCTCCTGATCGCCCTTTTTAATCCTTTGGGCGAGTTCGACCTCTTCCTCGACGGTTATCAGGTCTTCCTTACCTATCTCCTGCAAGTATTTGTCCAGCGACGCACTCTCGCGGTTGGTAATGGATTTTGTGATCTTCAGTTGTCTCATTTACTTAAATCTGCACTCTTTTATTCCACCAACGAATATGTCATAGCCCTGCCGTCGGGATACACACCCTCAATCGTGGTTATTCTTTCGGTTATCCGGTACAGGTCGCTTATCGACTTGATACTCTTTTCGTTGACATGGGTTATAATAAACTCTCTGCGAACTCTGGCCTTGGCAAGAATCCCTCCCTGCGCCACCGCCGTCACCTGGATACCTCCGTCGATACCCAGCTCTCTCTTCTGCCTTGTGGTGAGGTTAATTTCCCTGTATTCACCCCCCAACTCCTTGATGGCGTCGAAGGTTTCGGCAGTGAGAAGTTCGCTCTTTCCGGCTCTATTACGCAACTCGACTTCGAATTGTTTCACTTTACCGTCTCTTTTTGCGGAAATATTTACCCTGTCTCCCGGACGTTTCAGACCTATGAGTCCGGCGACGGTCGCGCCGTCGTTGATCGTCACTCCGTCGATCTCGGTGATTATGTCGCCCTCTTTAATGCCGGCGGCCTTTGCTCCGCCCTCTATCACGCTCTCGACGTAGATACCGCCCGGCTCGGTGATGCCGAGTGCTTCACCTCTTTCCTCTATAAAGGCATCGTTGATGGCTGAATACGATATGCCGATCAGCCCTCTCTGCACCACGCCGTACTCCCTGAGATCGGCCACCACCTTGCGCACGATAGTTTCGGGCACGGCAAACGAGTAGCCCACGTATCCTCCGGTGCGCGAGATAAGCAGCGTGTTGATACCCACCAGTTCACCGGCGGTGTTGACGAGTGCGCCGCCCGAGTTACCCGGATTCACTGCTGCATCGGTCTGTATGAACGACTCGATGCCGGTCCTGCTTTGGCTCTGTATTGCACCCAGCGAGCGTCCCTTTGCACTCACTATACCTGCCGTCACGGTCGAATGCAGGTCGTAGGGATTACCTATGGCCAGCACCCACTCGCCCAGCCTCAGCGCGTCGCTGTTGCCGAACGGGATCGACGGAAGGTCGGTTGCCTCGATTTTGATAAGAGCGATCTCGGTGTCGGCATCGGTGCCTACCAGCCTTGCGTCGTAGGTCTTGCCGTCGGGCATCTTCACCGTCAGTTTGTCGGCTCCGTCCACCACGTGGTGGTTGGTCACAATGTACCCGTCGGGGCTGAGGATCACCCCCGAGCCGCCCGACTGCCTCTGGCGCGAGCGCGGCTCGCCGCCCTCCTGACCGCCACGTCCGCCCTGGCTGCCCGGGCCGTCACCGAATCCCTCGAACCCCTCGAATCCTTCCGGAATACCGAAGAAATCGAAGAAGGGGTTACCCGAACCGCCGCCGCTATAGCTGCGCTGGGGAATTTCCTGAGTATTGATCACGCCCACGACAGCCTTCACCGCGTTTTCGGCGGCATAGGTGAGGTCGGGATAGTTTTGTGGTGTGTAGGATGTGAAGTGTGCACCTGCGTCCGCAAATCCGCTACCCGCAGGAGTCGCATCGTGCCGCATTGTGTTGTTATTACCACTGGACTGACTCACTTCGGTGACGATCCACGCCGTGGCGCCACCGGCAATGACCGCCGCCACGATGACGGCAATCACCATTAAAAATTTGTTCTTCATACTTTGATTCGACTTTTTAATTGAGTAAAAAAAGCGTCTAAAATCATACCATAGGCACAAGCAAAGCTAAAAATCTTTTTTTAGATAAACGGGGTTATCGGCCCATTTATTTTTTTATTCGGTAAAATTCTTATACCTTTGCACCACGATATTCAAATGTGGAAAGATTTGGCTGCTTGCAACCACAATAAAAAAGTGCTAAAACGCATTACATTTTATTATTTACACCCAGCCGATTTTTCCCGTTTTTAGTTGTTAACTTTTTAAAGTGACCAGAAAATGGGATTTTTATTTACATCCGAGTCGGTGTCCGAGGGGCATCCCGACAAAGTTTCAGATCAGATTTCCGACGCCATTCTCGACGAATTCCTGCGCCGCGACCCGTGCGCCAAAGTGGCGTGTGAGACGCTCTGCACCACGGGACTCGTGGTAGTGGCTGGTGAGGTGCGCAGCGAGGCCTACGTCGACATTCAGGAGACCACGCGCCGCGTCATCAACCGCATCGGCTATACCCGCCCCGGCTACCGTTTCGACGGCGACTCGTGCGGCGTGCTGAGCGCCATCCACGAACAGAGCCCCGACATCAACCAGGGTGTGGTGCGCGCCACCGCCGACGAACAGGGCGCCGGTGACCAAGGTATAATGTTCGGCTACGCCACCGACGAAACGCGCGAATTCATGCCCGCCACTGCCACCCTCGCACACGTTATATTAAAGGAGCTCGCCGACATACGCCGTCAGGCTGAAGCTGGCACGCCCGGCGCCGCAATGACCTATCTCAGGCCCGACGCCAAGAGCCAGGTGACGATCGAATACAGCGACGATCGCCGTCCTCTTAGAGTCCACACCATTGTTGTCTCGACCCAGCATGACGATGATGCGAGCGTCGAGCGGATTCGTACAGATGTGCAGAACATATTACTGCCCCGGGTCAAGGCGCGCCTCGAAAGGGCGGGCGACAAGCTGGCAGCGCTGATCCCCGGCCCCGGCGACGACTACATCCTCCACGTCAACCCCACCGGCAAGTTC
>DBDQ01000069.1:0-3067 GCA_002293665.1 Alistipes sp. UBA928
CGATTTCCCCGCCCGGCCAGGCATCCTCAATTACACTCGCTACGACGCCCCTGCCGAAGCAGCCGACTGGATCGAAAGCCACAACGACGAAATCCAGTGCGTAGCCACCGATATTCCATTAGCCAGGGCCGTCCGGCTCGGGCAGACCCAGCGGCCCGGCCTCGCCGACTACCCCGACGGCCGCGACACCATGAAATTCCTCGCCACGCTATGACCCCGGCACGCTCCATACTCACGGTGATAGTCGGTCCCACCGGGTCGGGTAAAAGCGACATGGCGGTGGAGATTGCGCAGAGCCTCGGTGCGCCCATCATCTCGACCGACTCGCGGCAGGTATACCGCGGAATGGCTATCGGTACGGCCCAACCCACCGCAGAGCAACTGCGTGCCGTGCCCCACTACTTCATTGCCGACCGCGAACCGACCGAGCGCTTCACCTGCGCCGATTTCGAGCGCGAGGCGCTGGCGCTGTTGGAGAAACTTTTCAAGACCCACCAGCACGTCGTGGCCGTGGGAGGATCGGGGCTCTACGTCGACGCGCTGTGCGAGGGGCTCGATCCGCTGCCAGACGTCGATCCGGCATTGCGCGAGGAGCTGTCGCGCAGGCTCGCCGACGAAGGGCTCGAACCGCTCACGGAGCAACTTAAAGGGCTCGACCCGATCTATTACATAACCGTGGACAGACGCAATCCCGCCCGCGTGGTGAGGGCGCTCGAAGTGTGTCTGCAAACCGGGCGGCCGTTCAGCGAACTCCGTACCGGGGCGAGGGCCACTCGGCCGTTCGAGATACGCAAGATCGGCATAGACCTTCCGCGGCCCGAGCTCTATGCCCGCATCGACGCGCGGGTCGACGCCATGATGGCCGCGGGGCTCGAGAGTGAAGCACGCTCGCTCCACCACCTGAGGCACCTGCCCGCCCTGCAAACCGTGGGTTACAGCGAACTGTTCGACCATTTCGACGGCCTGTATACCGGCGCCGACGGGCAGCCGCTTCCCCCACGGGAGAGCCTTGCCCGCGCCGTGGAGCTTATCAAACGCAATTCGCGCCGGTATGCCAAGCGGCAGATGACGTGGTTTCGCCGCGATCCTTCGATCGTTTGGTCGAATCCTTTTGGCACAAGTTAATAAACTTGCGCCAATACTGCCAAAACTGTCGACAAACTGAGTACAAGACCGGTTCCTGACGCGTTTATATATGGTGGAGCGATATTCGAACAAAACCATTAACTTTGCAGTCGACTAAACTAAACTGACACTAAAATTCATCCTGAAACAATGAGACATCTGATCCTGACAGTGGCCGCACTCGCCTGCGCCACCGCCGCGTGGGCCCAATCGGGCAACGAGTGGCACGACCCCACCGTGAACGCGGTGAACCGCATGGCGATGCACACCGATTTTTTTGCCTACGAGAACGCTGCCCTTGCCGCAGGGGGTGACCGGGCGGCCTCCGAACGTTTCCTGTCGCTCAACGGCGACTGGCGTTTCGCGTGGGTGCGCAACGCCGACGAAAAACCCACCGACTTTTTCCGCATGGGCTACGACGACAGCCACTGGGACACGATGCCCGTGCCGGGGCTGTGGGAGGCCCACGGCTACGGCGACCGGCAGTATATCAATGTGGGATACAGGTGGAGAAGCCAGTTCCGCAACGATCCGCCCAACGTGCCGGTCGAGAATAACGCCGTGGGGTCGTACCGCCGCACGATAGAGATACCCGCCGGGTGGAACGGACGACAGATCGTGGCGAGTTTCGGTTCGGTCACCTCCAACATCTACCTGTGGGTCAACGGGCAGTATGTGGGATACAGCGAGGACAGCAAGCTTGAGGCCGAGTTCGACATCACGCGCTATGTGAAGGCCGGGGCTAAGAACCTCATCGCGTTTCAGGTCTTCAGCCTGTGCGACGGATCGTATCTCGAGGATCAGGACTTCTTCCGTTTTTCGGGCGTAGGGCGCGACTGTTTCCTCTACGCGCGTGAGCGGCAGCACATTGCCGACGTGCGCTACACTGCGAGCCTCGACGCGAGTTTCCGGAACGGCATCGTCGACTTCGAGATGGAGTTCCCCTCCGCGGCCAAGGGATCGACCGTCGAAGTGACGCTCGCCGACCCGCTGGGCATGACCGTAGCCTCGCAATCGCTAAGAGTGGCGGGTGCGAAAGCCTCGCTCACGCTCGACGTGGGCGCGGTTAAGCCGTGGAGCGCCGAGATTCCCACCCTCTACGACCTCACGGTGACCCTCTCGTCGGGTGGCCGCGTGGTGGAGGCCATACCTTTTCGCGTGGGTTTCCGCAACGTCGAGATCAAAGGCGGGCAACTGTTAGTCAACGGCCAGCCGATACTCGTCAAAGGGGTCAACCGCCACGAGATGGATCCCGACAACGGCTACATAATCTCCCGCGACCGCATGATCCAGGACATACGCCTGATGAAGGAGTACAACATAAACGCCGTGCGCACGTGCCACTACCCCGACAACAACCTGTGGTATCAACTGTGCGACGAGTACGGCCTCTACGTCGTGGCCGAGGCCAACGTGGAGTCGCACGGCATGGGCTACGGCGAGAGCACGCTGGCCCGCAACGCGGCTTACGCCACCGCCCACATGGAACGCAACACGCGCAACGTGCAGCGCAGTTTCAACCACGCCTCGGTGATAATCTGGTCGCTGGGCAACGAGGCGGGCAACGGGCCCAACTTCACGGCCGCCTACGGGTGGATCAAAAGTTTCGACCCCTCGCGCCCCATTCAGTACGAACAGGCCCACGGCGGCNNACATCATGTGCCCCATGTATATGGGCTATCGCCACGCCGAGGAGTACTCGCAGGGCAATCCCGCAAAGCCCCTCATACAGTGCGAGTACGCCCACGCGATGGGCAACTCGATGGGCGGGTTCGCAGAGTATTGGGATCTGATCCGCCGCGAACCCCACTATCAGGGAGGCTTCATCTGGGATTTCGTCGATCAGTCACAGCGCATCAAGCGCGCCGACGGAAGCTGGATATACGCCTACGGCGGCGACTTCAATCCCTACGACGCACACGACTTCAACTTCTGCAACAAC
>DBDQ01000069.1:3132-3354 GCA_002293665.1 Alistipes sp. UBA928
CAACGAATATTTCTTCCGCGATCTGTCGAATGTGCGCCTGGTGTGGAGGGTGCTGTGCGACGGGCGTGAGATACTGAGCGGCAGCGAACCGCTCGACATCGCCCCGCAAGGGAAGCAACAGTTCACGTTGCCTTACGCCGACAGGCTGCCCGCCGCCGGTGAGCTTTTCCTCAATGTCGAGTATCGTCTTGTGAACGGCGAGCCGATGCTGCCCGCGGGTCA
>DBDQ01000037.1:0-16644 GCA_002293665.1 Alistipes sp. UBA928
TGAAAATTAGATGACATTCGACGAACTGTTCATCGCGGAGCCGATACTCAGGGCCGTCCGCGAGAAGGGCTACAACGAGCCCACACCAATCCAACAACAGGCAATTCCCGTAGTGGCACTCGGACGCGACATTTTCGGAATCGCGCAGACCGGAACCGGGAAAACCGCCGCTTTCGCCATACCCATACTTCAGACTTTGTGGGAGGAAAGACAACGTCGGCAGGCCGTAGCGCAAGCCGCCAAACCCGACGCCGACACCGCAGGACAACCCGTCTCCGAAACAACAGAAACCACCGGACAGCCCCAACAGAAACCGCGCCGCCGCGACCGCAGGGGCCGCAATCATGGAAAACCGCGCGAGGAGCGCCTGTTGCGCGCCCTTATCCTTACCCCCACGCGTGAACTCGCTCTCCAGATAGACGAGTGTTTCACCGATTACGGCAAATACACGGGACTCGTCCACACCTCCGTCTTCGGAGGAGTGAAACAGGCGCCGCAGGTCGAAAAACTCAAGCGCGGGGTAGACATTCTGATCGCCACCCCCGGCCGCCTGCTCGACCTGCGGGGACAGGGCTACGTCGATCTCGACCACATCACCACCTTCGTGCTCGACGAGGCCGACCGCATGCTCGACATGGGATTCATTACCGACATCAGGCGCGTGATCTCGATGCTGCCGACCAAAAGGCAGACGCTCTACTTCTCGGCCACCATGCCCGACGACATAGTGCGCCTGTCGCGCAACATACTGCACGATCCGGTGCGGATCGAGGTTACGCCCGCCGCATCGACCGTCGACGCCGTCGAGCAGACCATATACTTCGTCGAGAAACCCGACAAGAAGAGCCTGCTGATCCGCGAACTCAAGCGCCGAAGCGACCGCACCGTGCTTGTCTTCTCGCGCACCAAGCACGGAGCCGACAACATCTCGAAAATTCTCAAAAAGGCGGGTATCGAAAGCGCCGCCATCCACGGTGACAAGTCGCAGGGGGCGCGCCAGAAAGCGCTGGCCGACTTCAAGGCCGGAAAAGTGAAGGTGATGGTGGCCACCGACATCGCAGCGCGCGGGATCGACATCAAGGAGTTGGGTACGGTGATAAACTACGACCTGCCCGACGTGGTCGAAACCTACGTCCACCGCATAGGCCGCACGGGGCGTGCGGGGGCCACGGGTGAGGCGCTCACCTTCTGCTCGCAGGACGACCACATGATGATCAAGGAGATACAGGCCCTCGTGGGCAGACCTATCCACATGGAACTGCATCAATAAAAGATAACCGTCAATGAAAACGCTTCTCTCCCCGGGGGCTGTTGTCCGAAGTGTTTCGGACACCGTTTGCCGTTTTCCGCTCGCCGTTGCCGCCGTCATCGTGGGGGCCGTTCTCTTTTTGATGGCTATCCACGACTTTGAAATCAACTACCGCTGGGTGCCATTTCTGGGCGTGACGGTGAGCGCAGGTGTCGCCTGTGTGGTCGCTTTCGAGGAGCGGTCGCGGCTGTGGGGCCATCTGGCCGGGGTCGGTGTGACGCTACTGTGGGGAGTGCGGTGCCTGCTGCTTCCGGTCGATGAAGGCGATTTGTCGATGCCGCAGGGGGTTGAGATCGGGGTGGTCACGATGGTTGCGTTCCTGTCGAGTTTTTTCGTGGCGTTCCTGCGGCGCGATACCGACGCGCAGTGGTGGAACTTCGCCGCGCGGATGCTCGTGAGGCTCGCGTTGGGGGCGATATTTTCGGGTATACTTTTCGGCGGATTCCTGCTGGCGATCCACGCCATGGCTGAGCTCTTCGATTTCGATCCGCCCGCGGAGTTGTTCAATTGGCTGACGGCTGGCTGCTTCATTATTTTCGCCCCGCTCTACGTGATGGCCGGAATTCCTTCGGGCGATGCGAAACACGACTCCGAACAGCGGCCCGCTCCGGTGCTGAAGGTGCTGGCGCTCTATATCCTCGGGCCGATACTTGCCGTCTACACGCTGATACTTTACGCCTATCTGCTGAAGATCGTCTTCACATGGCAGTTGCCCGACGGGTGGGTGTCGTGGCTCGTGACGACGCTGGGCGCGGGGGGCCTCGCGGTGATGTTGCTGATCTGGCCTCTGCGCATGCGGGGAGAGAACCGCGCGGCGGAGCTTCTAGGTCGCTGGATGGGGGTGGTGATCGCGCCGCTGCTGGTGTTGATGACCGTGGGTATCGCGCGGCGCATATCGGACTACGGCTTTACGCCCAACCGTTGCTACATATTGTTGCTGAACATCTGGTTCTACGGCATCTACGCCTGGCTGTTCGTGGTGCGGGGCAGGCGCGTGAAGTGGATCGTGATCTCGGCCGTCGTCGTGGCGCTGCTGTCGTCGGTGGGGCCGTGGAGCCTTGCGCGCGTCACTCCACGTGCAGACAAAGACAAGCCATACACCACAGAGACAATGTCGTCCCGAACGGAGGCATGGAAAGCATGGTCATCAGACAGCACGCTACAAGTCAACACGCTCTGGCGGCTCGATCACAGCTATACCGGTTTCATGGATATATTCTGGTATACCAACGCCTCCCAGGAAATCTTCGGAAAGGCCACATTGTCGGTGGAGGAGGGCGATATGGTGATCCGTCTGACGGAGACAGGCCGCGAGTTCCGCGTGCCGTTCGATCAGGTGACGAAACAGACCACGGTGCGCGGCGATGACTTCGTGTTCATAGTGGGAAGTTGCTACGGCAATCGTTCCCCCGATAGCGGTGAGATCGAGGTGCACCACCTCGAAGGCTACCTTTTCTACAACGACGAACCCTGACGCATCCCGGCCGTCCTCGCTTACCCCCGGCGCACTGTCAGCGCACGCGGAACGAGTAGCCACCCTCGCCATTGGCCGAGACCACGCCGGGCATGGTGGCCGGAATGTGCATCCCCACTACGGGAATCTTCTCGGCGGCGACCACACGCAGCACCGCCAGGCGGCTGTCGCGCGCGACGGCGGGGTCGGCGTCGTATCTCACGGAAATCTCGGGATGGGGCATCTGTATTGCCATCGCGTGGGTCACGTCGCCCCACACTAATAGTTGCTCATAGCCGTCGCGGATCATGAATATCGTGTGCCCGGGGGTGTGGCCCCAAGCGGCGATCGGGGTGATACCCTGATCGAACGACGATGTGATCTCAACGGGTGAGAGCATCTCAAGCGATCCTTTATAAGCCTCGAATATCTTTAGCGCCGCCTCGTTACCCGTGCTGTTGAAGTGGTCGTACTCGCGCTGCGAGAGGGCCACTTTTGCGTTGGGAAATGCCTTTGCTCCGTCGCGTAGCATGCCGCCGATATGGTCGCCGTGCATGTGGGTGAGCAGCACGCGGTCGACATCTTCGGGGGCGATCCCCAGTGCGGCCATCTTGTCGAAGATCGTTCTTCCGTATCCCGTGTCGATCAGCGTCACCTCATCGCCGCTGCGTACCAACACGGCGTTGGTGGCGTTGGGAAACGTGTCGTCGGAAGCGTGGTCGGCCAGCACCTGGGCCGGAGCGTCGACGAGTACTCCCGTGTTGCCCTGTCCGGAGGTCTCCTGAAGCACCCACACTTCGGTGACGGTGCCTACTCTGATCGTTTCGGGTTTCGGGGCGGCTTGCTGTGCCGCGATCGGGGTGGCCATCATGAGGGCGACGCCCAGCAGTATTCTCATTTTCATGTTCGGTGTAATTATTTTATCTTTGTTGGAGCAAAGATATGGAAAAAATGGAAGATTTTGCAGGCAGGGTCTGTTTTGTGACTGGCGGGGCTGCGGGAATAGGCCGGGCGGTGGTGGAGGCGTTTGCCGCGGCAGGTGCGCGGGTTGCTTTTTGTGACCTGGATAATTTACGGGGGGAGGATTTGGTGATGGATTTGGATTTGGCACAAGTTTATCAACTTGTGCCAGTCAGCGCGATGTTTCGCCGGGTGGATGTGCGTGATGGTGTGGCTTTGGCGGGTTTTATGGGTGAGGTGTGGGATGCCTGGGGTGGGATCGACATTGTGGTGAACAATGTGGGGGTGAGCACTTTCACTCCTCTCGTCGAGACCTCGGTGGAGATGTTCGACGAGGTGATCGCCACGAATCTGCGTCCCGTGTTCGTCACCTCGCGCGAGATGGCGCGGCGACGGGCCGGGGCTGCGGAAACTTCGGGGAGCGCGCCGCATTATGGCCGCATCATCAATATAGCCTCGACGCGCTGGCTGCAGAGTGAGCCCGGCACCGAGGGTTACTCGGCCTCGAAAGGGGGCGTGGTGTCGCTGACCCATGCGTTGGCGGCGTCGCTGGCGGGTACGGGCATTACGGTGAACTGCATATCGCCCGGCTGGATCGACACAGGGCACTATGGGGAGTTGCGCCCTGTCGACCATGCACAGCATCCCTCGGGCCGGGTCGGCCGGCCGGAGGACATCGCTCGCGCGTGCCTCTTTCTCGCCGACCCGGAGAATGATTTTCTCAATGCCGCGAACCTTGTCGTCGATGGCGGCATGACCCGAAAGATGATATACGCCGAGTGAGCCGTGCTTAGTGGCTGTGGCCGGCGTGGGCAGCGCCATGCCCCCCGCCGTGACCGCCGCCATGTGTGCCGTCGACGCAGCAGCAGGTGCAGTTCTCCTTACAATTACCACCGGCCATGCAGTCGGCTCCGCAGCAGCAGTTTTCGATGATCTTGATGTTGCGGAACGACACGAAATCGTTGTGATCCTGCAACAGGATGTGGCCCCGCGGGTGGTTGCCGAAGTCGGCAAAGTCCTTGTATTTGCTGTAATCGACGAAAGCGTCCCACATCTGGGTGCCGCGCTCGTACTCCACCAATTTCACGCCGTTGAGCCAGTGTTCGACCCTCTTTCCTTTCACAACGATCATCGCCGTGTTGAAAGTCGACGGGCGCAGGTAGGCGCTCGCGGCGTCGGCGGCCGGGATCAGGTCGTAGAGTGAGCCGAGCGTGCGGTTGCCGTTGACGCCTGCCCTGGCGTCGGGATGGCGCAGGTCGTCGAGTATCTGGTATTCGCAGCCGATGGAGGCTGGGTACTCGGGATCGGGGCTCACGAAATATTTGATGCCGCTGTTGGCCCCTTCGTTGAAACGGAAGTCGACCTTCAGGGTGAAGTTGCCGAAGGTGTCCGTGGTCATGATGTCGCCGCCGCCCTTGGCTTCGGGCCCTTCACCACGGTTGACGTGGAGGACTCCATCCTCGATCTGCCAGCCGCGCGTGGGAAAACTCTCGCGCCGGGCGCTACGCCATCCTTCGGTCGAGGTGCCGTCCCACAGCAGTCGCCATCCTTCGGCCTGTTCGCGCGGCGAGATGGTGTTGGCCACGAGGTTGATCTGCGCCACGTCGAGATTCTCGGGTGTGGCGTGGGCCGCCGGATCGACCGTGCAGATGCGAATGTCGCGCCAACTCACGGTGCGTCCGTCGAGTTCGGGATTGCGATCCGAAATCGAGTGTACCTGAAGCGCGATGAACCCTTCGGAGTAGACGTCGTCGAGTATCGAGGCGCACTCCACGCCGTTGAGCCACGTGCGGATCGACCCTCCTATAGCCTCAATGCGGGCTTTGTTCCACTCGCCGGGTTTGTAGGCCGTGCGGGCGGGCTGGTTGTAGGTGAGGGGGTAGAGCCACAGGCGGGGCGTTGCCTCGTCGTAGATGCCGCCCGACCATGCGCGGGGTGCAGTGTCGATCTCATACTGGTAGCCGTGGACGCGCCCCCTTTGGAACTCGGGAGTGCTCTGGCTGCGGAACTGCACTCCCGAGTTAAGGCCGTCGTCGGCTTTGAATTCGAACTCGAGAATGAAGTCGCCGTATCGTTTTTCGGTGGTGAGGAACACGTTGGGTTCGCCCAGTTTCGAGACGCCGACTATTGCGTCACCTTCGGCGCGAAACTCGGTGTTGCCACCGTTTTTGCGCCAACCTCTGAGGTTTTTACCGTTATAGAGCGCTGTCCACTCCTGTGCCGCAGCGCCTGCGACCATCCCGGCCGCCAACACCGACAAAAAAATCGTTTTCATCTGTTTCGATCAATTTAAAGTGTATAGAACTGTTCCCATTCCTTGCGTGGCGGTGCGCCGGCCAGCATTGCGTTTGCAATCGGGTCGCCAGCGATGGTTCCGGTCGTGCGGTCGACGATCAGTTTGCGGCCGAGCCGCTGGGCTATCACCCCAAGCGAGAATACCTGCGACAGCGGGCCGTGAATCTCGAACGGCGAGCGCGTGCGCTCCTCGCCGCGGCACGCCAACAGGAAGTTCTCGAAGTGGTTCGAAGGGCTGCGCGGAACCTCGGGCAGGCTCGACGCCATCTCGCGAGCCTTCTCGGCCGGGATGATCGACAGGGTGCTGCCGTGCGATCCTCCCTTGAAGGTTAGTTCCTTCGAGTAGATTATCTTTCCGGGGTTGAGTTTGTCGGGCTCCGTGGAGTTTACGGGCGAGAAGGGGATGTTCGGGTCGCGTTCACTCACGCCGTATCCTTCGGGCAGGGGCGGCAGGTTGTCGACGCCGTCCCACCACCTCAAATCTACGGGCGGCATCATTCCGCGGGCCGGGAAGTGGAACCTTATCGTCGAGGCGAGCGGGAAGTAGAAGTCGTTGCGTCCCTCGAGGAGTTCGGGATCGACCTCGTCGGGCAGACCCAACATCAGGAATTCGTGCACCGAGTCGATGAGGTGCGCGCCCCAGTCGCCCAAAGCCCCCATGCCGAAGTCGTACCACGAGCGCCAGTCTCCGGGATGGAACAACGGGTCGTAGTCGTGCCACGCTACGGCGCCCAGCCACGTATCCCAATCCATGCCCGGAGGCAACGGCTTTCCACTCGGGAGTTTGCTCATGTTCCGGTCGTAGGAGTGCCATCTGCGGATCGAGTTCATGTGGGCGTCGATGCGGTATACGTCCTTCATGATGCCGGCGTCCATCCATGCCTTGAACTGGAAGTAGTTGCCACCGGAGTGTCCCTGGTTGCCCACCTGCGTCACCAGGTGCGGGTTGCGGCGCGCCATATCCATCATCAGCCTCGCTTCGTGGAACGTGCGGGCCATCGGTTTCTCGAGATAGACGTGTTTGCCCATCGACATGGCGAGCATCGTGGCCGGGAAGTGCGAGTGGTCGGGAATCTGGATCGCCACGGCGTCGAATTCGTCCGCGATCTTGTCGAACATCTCGCGGAAGTCGCGGAAACGTTTCGCGTTCGGGCAGGCGGCCAGACCCTGTGCGCAGAAATCGGCGTCGAGATCGACGTCGCACAGCGCCACGATGTCGCACAAGCCCGTTTTAATGAAATCCTGAATGTTGTCCCAGCCGCGGTTGCCGACGCCGATCATGGCAAGGCGAATCCTGTCGGTGGGTGCCGTCGGGCGCTGCTGTGTCGCTCCGAGGGCTTCGAGCGGGGCGATCCCGCCCAACATGAGCCCGGCGGCGGCCACTCCTCCAGTTTTGATGAAATCTCTTCTCGACAGTTGGTTTGATTTGGTTTTCATAGTCTTTTGGTTTCTAATTGGTCTTATTTCAAGTAATTTTTTCGTTCACCCAGTTGGTTAACTCCACGAACTGCGCGACCGATAGTTTTTCGGCCCTGTCGGCGAATAACGGGTGTTCAGCACCTCCGAAATCGCCGAACACGGCCCTCAGCGCATTGCGGATCATCTTGCGCCGCTGACCGAACGCCGCTTTCACCACCTTCACGAACAGCGCCTCGTCGCACCCCAACTCATTCACACCATTGCGCCGCAACCTTACCACAGCGCTCTTAACTTTGGGCGGTGGTGTGAACACTCCTTCGCTCACGGTGAACAGATACTCTATATCATACCAAGCCTGCAGCAGCACGCTCAGTATGCCGTAGGTGCGGCTGCCCGGCGGTTCGGCAATCCGCTGCGCCACCTCTCTCTGCACCATTCCCACAACCTCGGGCACAAGGTCGCGGTTCTCCAACACCTTGAAAAATATCTGGCTCGAGATATTGTAGGGGAAATTTCCCGCTATTTTCACGCCTTCGGGAAACCTCTCCCGAATGTTCATCTTCAGGAAGTCGCCCTCGATCAGGCGCGCATTCGCCCAATCCGGGAATCTTTCCTTCATATAAGCCACGCTTTCGCGGTCGATCTCGACGCCCCAGAGGCGGATGTCTTCGCGCTCGAGCAGGAACTGCGTCAGCACGCCTGTTCCACCGCCGATCTCCAACACGTCGCCGCCGCCCGACACCGCCTCAGCGATCTTTCGAGCGATGCCAAGATCGTTCAAAAAATGCTGACCCAGCGATTTCTTGGCTCTAATTCCCCTGCTCACAGATGAATTTTATGCGGACAAGACGTATCTCTTCCTCGGTGAAGTCGCTGCCGAGTTCGCGCACTGCTTCGGCTATCGAGTCGCTCTGTGCGTCCTCCTTGAAGTAGAGGTATATCTCCTCGGCCTTCTCCTCATCCATCACCTCGTCGATGTAGTAGCTTATATTGAGCCTCGTTCCCGAATTGACGATGGTCTCGATCTCGGTGAGGAGCTCTTCGAAGTCGAGGTCTTTGGCGTGGGCTATGTCGGCGAAGTCCATCTGGCGGTCTATGCTCTGTATGATGTAGACCTTGTTGGCGCTCTTGTTGGCGACACCCTTCACCACCATGTCCTGCGGACGGACGATCTCCTTCTCCTCGACGTAGCGGGCGATGAGCTCGATGAAGGGCTGGCCGAACTTTTTGGCTTTGCCTACCCCCACGCCGCTTATGTTCTGCATCTCCTCGATGGTGACGGGGTAGTGCACCGACATGTCTTCGAGCGAGGGGTCCTGGAACACCACGAACGGAGGCAGGCCGTGCTGCTTGGCCACCTTCTTGCGCATCTCCTTGAGCATCGAGAAGAGCTCTTCGTCGGCCGCGCCGCTCCCTTTCGCCCCTACCGCCGGCCCGTCTTCGTCTTCTTCGGCGGTGTTGTAGTCGTGGTCGAGGGTGACGGTCACGGGGAACGGTTTCTCCATGAACGCCTCGCCCTTTTTGTTGACGGCGAGCAGGCCGTAGTTCTCTATGTTCTTGTCGATCAGTCCGAGGATCAGCCCCTGGCGGATGACGGCCCCCCAGTATCGCTCGTTCTTGTCGGCTCCGAGACCGAACTGTTCGATCTTGTGGTGGCGGTAGCTTTTGACAAGGGTGGTGGCTTTTCCGGAGAGCACGCTCTCGAGGTAGTCGATCTTGAATTTGTCGCCTATCGCCTGGAGAGTTTCCAGCACGAGCCCCATGTCGTCGGTAGCGTCTACTTTCGGCCGCGGGTTGAGGCAGTTATCGCACGCGCCGCAGTCGTCCAAAGGGTAGACCTCGCCGAAGTAGTGGAGGAGCGTCTTGCGGCGGCACACGCTCGATTCGGCGTATGACACGGTTTCGAGCAGCAGCAACTTTCCGATCTCCTGTTCGGCTATGGGCTTGCCCTGCATGAACTTCTCGAGCTTCTGGATGTCCTTGTAGCTGTAAAAGGTGNNCTGCCCCTCGCCGCCGTCGCGCCCTGCGCGTCCCGTCTCCTGATAGTACCCTTCGAGGCTTTTGGGGATGTCGTAGTGGATAACGTAGCGCACGTCGGGCTTGTCGATCCCCATACCGAAGGCTATCGTGGCGACTATAACATCAACATTCTCGTGCAGGAAGTCGTCCTGGTTGCGGGCGCGGGTAGCGGCGTCGAGCCCCGCGTGGTAAGCGTGGGCTTTTATGCCGTTGGCCTGCAACAGCTCGGCCAACTCCTCCACTTTTTTGCGGCTCAGGCAATAGATGATCCCGCTCTTGCCCTCGCGGCCTTTTATATAGCGGATGATCTCGCGGCTCTCGTCGACCTTGGGCCTGATCTCGTAGTAGAGGTTCGGGCGGTTGAACGACGAGCGGAACACCGCGGCGTCGGTCATGGCCAGATTCTTCTGGATATCCATCTGCACCTTGGGCGTCGCCGTGGCAGTGAGCGCGATTATCGGCGCCGACCCTATGTCGTTGATTATTGGTCGTATGCGCCGGTACTCGGGCCGAAAGTCGTGGCCCCATTCGCTGATGCAGTGCGCCTCGTCGATGGCGAAGAACGAGATGTTGATCTTGCGCAGGAACGACACGTTGTCCTCCTTGGTCAGCGATTCGGGCGCGAAGTAGAGCAGTTTGGTCTTTCCGGCCAGCACATCCTCCCTCACGTGTTGGATCGCTCCTTTGTTGAGCGACGAGTTGAGGAAATGAGCCACTCCGTCGGTCTCGCTGAACGCTCTCATCGAGTCGACCTGGTTTTTCATCAGCGCGATGAGCGGCGAGATGACTATCGCCACCCCCGGCATCATCAACGCCGGCAGCTGGTAGCACAGCGACTTGCCCCCACCTGTCGGCATAAGCACAAACGTATCGCGCCCCGCAAGTACATTACGGATCACATCGAGTTGGTTTCCCTTGAACGACGTGAAACCGAAATACTCTTTCAGCTTGTCGTATATCAGCGTATCCCCTTGTGTATTCACACTTTGCTCCACAGTTTATTTACCTCCTACCTTCCGTAATCCCGGTTTTTTGACGAATAAAGATAGATATTTTTTACGATTTTCGTATCTTTACCCAAAATTTTTACGGGAAAATGCGATTATTCACGTCCGATCTGGTCAAACAATACAAGACGCGCACCGTGGTCGACCACGTTTCGATCGAGGTGAAACAGGGCGAGATCGTGGGGCTGCTGGGCCCGAACGGCGCCGGAAAGACCACCACATTCTACATGATCGTGGGGCTTATCAAACCCAACGAGGGGCAGATATTCCTCGAGAACGACGAGGGTGCCGCCACCGAGATCACGCGCCTGCCCGTCTACCGCCGCGCGCAGATGGGGGTGGGCTATCTGGCACAGGAGGCGTCGGTGTTCCGCCACCTCTCGGTCGAGGACAACATCCGGGCCGTGCTTGAGATGACCGACTTCACAAAGCAGTATCAGCGCGACCGGCTCGAGGCGCTCATAGCCGAGTTCGGATTGGGCAAGGTGCGCAAGAGCAAGGGCATTCAGCTCTCGGGGGGCGAGCGGCGCAGATGCGAGATCGCGCGGGCCGTTGCGATCAATCCGGCGTTCATACTTTTGGACGAGCCCTTCGCGGGGGTCGACCCGATCGCCGTCGAGGATATACAAAGCATCGTGAGGTCGCTCAAGGAGCGCGGCATAGGCGTGGTGATCACCGACCACAACGTACATGAAACCCTCTCGATCACCGACCGCACATACCTGCTGTTCGAGGGCAAGATACTCAAAGCCGGTACCGCGGAAGAACTTGCGGCCGATGAGAAGGTGCGGGAGGTGTATCTCGGCAAGGACTTTACTCTTCGTTGAAGTCGGAACGCCGACGGCGGATTTAGCTACGCAGAAACAATTATGGATAAAATAATTATACCAGGAGTCGTGGAGGGCGAAGTAGACCCTCCGAGTTCCAAAAGTTACGCCCAGCGGGCTATTGCCGCAGCTTTGCTGGCCGACGGTACTTCCGTTTTGAGCGGCATCGAGATGTGCGACGATACCGCCGCCGCACTCAGGGTTGTGCAGACTTTGGGGGCGAAAGTTGAAAATCCATCGCCCGGAACTTTCGCCATCATGGGAGGCGGTCTCGACCCCAAATCGTACACGCTCGACATCGGCGAATCGGGACTTTCCACACGGCTTTTCACCCCCATTGCCGCACTTAGCCCGACCCCCATTACCATCACCGGCCACGGCAGCATTCTCAAGCGGCCGATGGATATGATGCTCGCCCCGTTGCGCAGGTTGGGTGTCGAGGTGGTCGACAAAAAAGGACACCTCCCCATCACCGTCCGGGGCCCTATGCGGGGCGGCGAGGTGGAGATCGACGGCAGCGTGTCGTCGCAGTTCCTTACGGGGCTGCTCGTCGCCCTGCCGCTCGCCACGAACGACACCACGGTGAGGGTTAAAAACCTCAAAAGCATCCCCTACATAGACATGACTATCGACATGATGGACCGTTTCGGCGTCGACGTCGACCACCGCGACTACGAGGAGTTCTACATCCCCGGTTCGCAGTCGTACACTCCCGCCACCCTCACCATTGAGGGCGACTGGAGCGCCGCATCGTGTCTGCTCGTCGCCGGTGCCACGTCGAGTCGTGCGGGAGGCAACGGCCACGGCGGATTAAGTTGCGCAGGGGTAACGGTGAAGAATTTGAATCCGGTGTCGTTGCAGGCCGACGTCGCGATAGTAGAGGCACTCTCGCGCGCCGGAGCGCATATAGAACAGGCCGGGAACACGATAACAGTGTCGCATCGCGAACTCAGAGCGTTCTCGTTCGACGCCACCGACTGCCCCGACCTCTTCCCCGCCCTGGCCGCTCTCGCCGCCTCGTGCGAAGGGATATCCACTATAATCGGCACGAGCCGGCTCGCCCACAAGGAGAGCGACCGCGCCGAGGCCATACGGTCGGAATACGGACGGCTCGGCATTGAGGTCGACCTCTCGGAGCCCGACACCATGCGCATATCGGGTGGGAACGCCCACGGCGATATTATTTCCTCACCGGGTGGCGGAATCGTCGTAAATAGCCACGACGACCACCGCATGGCGATGTCGCTTGCCGTGGCGGCCCTCAACGCCTCTTCGCCCGTCACCATTCGCGGCGCCGAATGCGTTTCGAAATCTTACTCCGACTTCTGGGCCGACTTCGATAACTTAACCGCTGCAAAATGAACTCTTTCGGACAAAATTTCAGGATCACCATCTTCGGCGAATCGCACGGCGAGGCGTTGGGTGTGGTTATAGACGGCGTGCCCGCCGGGATAGCGCTCGGCGTGGACGACTTTGCCGCCGACCTTGCACGCCGCCGGGGTGGTGGTGGCGCAGGAACGACACCCCGCCGCGAGGCCGACACCCCCGAAATAGTCTCCGGCCTCTTCAACGGCCACACCACCGGTGCCCCCCTCACCATCATGTTCCGGAACAGCAACACCCGTTCCGGCGACTATGCAAATCTCGTCGACCACCCGCGCCCCTCGCACGCCGACCTCGTGGCCGCACGCAAGTTTCAGGGCCACAACGACCCGCGAGGCGGTGGTCATTTCTCGGGCAGGGTAACACTCGGGCTCGTCGCCGCAGGCGTGGTCGCAAAAAAGATGCTTCCACCAGGCATCACAATCTCCTCGGAGATCGTCGAGATCGGCGGCTGCCGCGAACCGGAACGTTTCGAACAGATTATAGCCGAAGCCATGAGCGACGGCGACTCCGTCGGCGGCGTGATTACCGGACGGGCTGCCGGCGTCCAGGCCGGTCTCGGAGAACCGTTCTTCGACTCCGTGGAGAGCCTTGCCGCCCACCTGCTATTCTCTATTCCCGCCGTCAAAGGTGTCGAATTCGGCCGCGGATTCGAAAGTGCCCGCCTCCGCGGATCACAAAACAACGACCCCATAGTCGATGCCAACGGCGCCACTGCGTCCAACAACGACGGCGGAATAAACGGCGGAATCACAAACGGCAACGACATAACCTTCCGCGTAGCCATCAAACCGACCGCCTCTATTTCCCGGCCTCAGGAAACCTTTAATTTTGCCCTGCAACGCGTTGCCCCTCTCTCCATCATCGGGCGGCATGACGCCTGTATTGCCCTTCGGGCAGCTGTTGTTGTCGAGGCTGCCCTTGCCATCGCCCTTGCCGATTTGAATATTATAAGGTAGATTCCTAAACATGTGTGCGGAACAACAGATCGACGGCCATCCGGCCGTCGATCTGTTGTTGTCTGTTGAACACTGCGCAGCCGAACTCGCTACGGCCGTTGCCGCCTACCAGTTGAGTATCTTCCGGAAGTCGAAGTCTTCGGGGTTGGCGACATATTTTTTTGCCGCTTCGTAATCGTCGGGAGTAACGTAGCTGAGAATGTGGTCGATGACGGCCTGGAATTTGTCGCAGGCGATGTTGACGAGGCGGGGCGGAATTTTGTGGGTAAAGTGATCTTCGAGGTCTTTGAGGTAGAGTGGCGTTACGAAACCTTCCTGGTTGACGTAGACCATACAGCCGGTGTCGCCCTGCTCGAAGAGTTTGTAGACTCCCATACCTAACTGCGAACAGTACACAAGGTCGTAGGCAACGGGGGTCTGGCAGCGCACTTCGTAGCCGATCTCCACCGGGCGGCTTTTGACCTTGATGCCGAGTTCGGCTATGCGTTTTTCGAGCATTTCGTTGAATATGTGTGCTTTCGACACCTTACCGAGTTCGGGGTGTCCGTGGTCGTCATAGGAGAATGTGACCCCGCTTTTGCGGCACTCCTCATCGGAGAGTTCGTGGAACACGCCTTCGGAGATGATGGCAGCACCGTAGTCCATACCCATGATCTTGCGTTTGATGATGGAGGAGATCACGAGGTCGACTATCTTCTGGACGGTGATGGTGGTGCGATTGAACATTTCGGGGATGACGATCATCGGGTAGTGGCATGCGCTGCCGATACCGAATGCGAGGTGGCCGGCGCTGCGGCCCATCGCCGCCAAAACGAACCAGTTACCGCTGGTGCGGGCGTCCATGTAGACGGTGCGGGCGATGACGGCACCTTTGTCCTTGGCCGACTGGTAGCCGAACGTGGGCATGCCTCCGGGCAGGGGCAGGTCGTTGTCGATGGTTTTGGGAACGTGGATGTTCGCCACGGGATATTTGTTGTCCTTGAGGAATGTTGCGATGCGGTTTGCGGTCGACGCGGTGTCGTCGCCGCCGACGGTGACGAGCAGTTTGACGTTGTTGTCTTTGAAGAACTTGAGGTTGAAGTTCTTGTCGAAATCGTTCTGCGAGGGTTTGAACCTGCTCATCTGGAGGAACGACCCGCCGCGGTTGAATATGTCATCGGCCAGGGGAAAGTCGATGTCGACCATGCGGGGGCTGGGGTTGAACAGGCCGCTGTAACCTTCGTGGAGACCGATCACGCGATAGCCTTTCTGGAGAAAAGTCTTGGCGACGCTGCCCACAACGGTGTTCATACCGGGTGCGGGGCCGCCGCCCGTGAGGATTGCAATTGCTTCTTTCATAAGTGTGTACGTTTTATAATATTGTTTGAGCCTGTTCGCAAAATGCAAAGATAGCTATTTTTTAATAAATTTTAAAATCTCTGCGCATTAATGATTGGCAGGAATTATTTGTAGCTTTGGCCGTTCGCCATAGCCGCGCTACCAGAAATACCCTGTTTAGCGCAAGTTTATCAACTTGTGCCAGCGTGGGCCGGCACACAGTCGAGAACAGGGAATGATACTATTTTCGCGAAGATTTCGTTATCTTTGCAGCGTGAAAAAGTTTATCCTCATAGCGTTGGTGCTGTTGGCGACGAACGGTGCGGCCTTCGGGCAGCGGATCGTTCGCGACGGCGAACAGCCCGCCCGTAACAGGAGGAACGGTTACAGCCAGCGCGATGTGTCGCACTATGAAGTGGAACGCAACGAGCAGGGCGACACAGTAGCTTTAGGGATATATCTCAACAGGGTTTACTGCTTCTCGAGGCCGATAGACATGTCGCGCCACCGCAGGCTTGTTCGCGATTTCCGCAAGGTCTACCCGTTGGCCGCGGTTGCACGCCAAACGATGGAGGGTTTCGAGGAGAGGCTTTTGGCGCTACCCACACGCAGGGAGCAGCGGGCATTTTCGAAACAGACCGAAAAAGAGCTTGTGGCGCAGTACGCCCCCACCCTCAAACGCATGACCGTCTCGCAGGGCAGGATACTTGTGAGGCTCATCGACCGCGAGACCAACCAGACCTCCTATGAGATCGTGCGGGAGTTTCGCGGAGGTTTCGTGGCAGGTTTCTGGCAGGGTATGGCGCGCATTTTCGGCCACAACCTCAAGGACGAGTACGACCCCGTCGAACGCGACCGCCTCATCGAGCAGTGCATCCTGCTGTACGAGGCCGGACTGCTTCCGGAATATTAGATTTTTGTTATCTTTGCCTCAGGACATCTAATTCTGACCCCAATGTACAGCGTTCCCATAACGAGGTTGCATCCGACGGCTTTTATAGTTCTTATCGACCAGTCGGGGTCGATGAGGGAGAAGATCGTTTTCGGAGGTAGCGAGATGTCGAAGGCGAGAGCCGTCGCACTCGTCACCAACTCGTTCATCGACGAACTCATATACCGCGCAAGGCGTGAAGGCGGAATAAGGGACTACTACGACATTGCGGTCATGGGCTACTCCGGCGACGGTGTGCGGTCGCTCATCTCGCCCGACGGAGAGTTCTCCTCGCCCTCGAAGCTCGCCGCAACGAGAGTCCGGCGCGAAATTATCTCGCGTGAGAGGCTGCTGCCCTCCGGACGAAGCGTGCTCGCCGTGACCGAACACAATATGTGGATCGCCGAAAAAGCCTCCGGAAAAACTCCCATGTGCGAAGCCCTCGCCAAAGTTCTCACGCTGGTCGGAGGGTGGTGCGGACAGAAACGTAACTCACAAAGCTATCCCCCCACCGTGATCAACATCACCGACGGAGAGGCTNNGTGATCAACATCACCGACGGCGAATCTTCCGACTGCGATCCTGTGCTCGTGGCCGACACCGCGCGAAAAATCCGGCAAACAGGAACCGAAGACGGAAACACGATCCTGATGAACATACACCTCTCACCCGCGGGCGACGACCGGGCGATGCTCTTTCCCTCGTCGATCGGCGAACTGCCCGACCGGCGCTACGCACGCATGTTGTGGGAGATGTCGAGCGAGA
>DBDQ01000037.1:16691-16951 GCA_002293665.1 Alistipes sp. UBA928
GGCGGCGATGATGAATATCGGATCGGTAAACTCGATGATGACATGATCCTCACCATAGCGCAATACATCGAAGCCCTCACCTCGCCCGACGGCAGGTGGCGAACTCTGGGGCGGCTACTCCCGGTGGTAGACCGCACCGGCGGGCCGCTCTTCGCGATGCCGTGGCACGGAGCGGTCGATCTCGAGGTGACGGCCGACGGAGTGAGGCAAACCCTGCGGTGTCCGTTGCTGTGGGACGCCGGAGCCGCGCAGCGTCTCGC
>DBDQ01000040.1:0-144 GCA_002293665.1 Alistipes sp. UBA928
GGGTCGAGACGTCGATCGGGGTCGCGCAGAAGATAGCCCAAAGCTCCGTCGCCGCTCGCCGCAAGCGACGCCGCGAACCGGGGACCATGCTCCGCAAGCACCCTCGCACGCGCCACCCCTACTGCCGAAAAGCCTGCTTCGACG
>DBDQ01000040.1:228-2179 GCA_002293665.1 Alistipes sp. UBA928
CCGGTTCAGCCACGCGATGTATGAGCGCGACTGCATGACCTATCGCGAGTTCGGCGAGATGACCCGACAGTTGCAGCGAACGCTGCTCGACGCCGGCTTGTCGGCAGGCGACCGGGTGGCGCTGCTCTCCAGCAATATGCCTACTTGGCCCGTGTGTTACTTTGCCGTGGTGGAGATGGGGATGGTGNNGATACTGCCCGGATTCTCGGGCGAAGAGTTCGACCAGATAATCCGCCACAGCGAGTCGCGGGCGCTGCTCGTTTCGGATAAACTCTACACCAAACTGTCGAAGGAGACGCTCGATGCACAGGCAGTGATAGTCCGCACCAAAAACCTGGGGGTGATACACCAAAACCACGACCCGGATGTGAAGCCGGGCAAGCGTGCAACTCCGAAGCCCGACGACACGGCGGCGATAATCTACACGTCGGGTACCACGTCGGCGCCCAAGGGGGTGATGCTGTCGCACGGGGCGCTGGTGGCACAGATCGAAATAGCGTACGACATATTTCCCATAGTGCCGGACGATGTTTTTCTGTCAATACTGCCGCTTTCGCACACCTACGAGTGCTCCATCGGGATGCTTTATCCGTTTGCATACGGTGCGTGTGTGTGGTATATCGACCGGCCGCCCACGGTTTCCACGCTGCTGCCTGCGCTCAAAGACATACGGCCCACCATCATGATGAGTGTGCCGCTGATCATGGACAAGATATACAAGAATCAGGTGCTGGCCAAATTCACCGCGAATGCAGTGTGGAGATGGTTTTACGCGAAGGCTTTCTTCAGGCGAATGCTGCACAGGTTGGCGGGCAAGAGGCTATACAAGTTGTTCGGCGGGCGGCTGAGGTTTTTCGGCATCGGCGGAGCGAAACTCGACGGGCAGACCGAGCAGTTCCTGTTGGAGGCGAAGTTCCCCTACGCCATAGGTTACGGATTGACCGAGACCGCGCCCCTGTTAGCGGGCGCCGCGCCGAGCATGGTGCGTCTCGGAACCACCGGGCCGGCGGTCATGGGTGTGTCGCTGAGGATAGACGAACCCAATGCCGAGGGCGACGGTGAGTTGGTGGCGCGGACACCGTGTGTGATGCAGGGGTACTTTAAGAATCCCGATAAGACGCGCGAGGTGTTTACCGACGACGGATGGTTTCGCACGGGCGACCTGGCCAACATCGCTCCCGACGGATATGTGTCGATAAAGGGACGGTTGGGCAGCATGCTTGTCAGCCCGAGCGGTGAGAATATCTATCCCGAGGAGATCGAGAGTATACTCAATTCGTTGGTTTACGTGGCCGACTCTTTGGTGACCGAGGATAACCGTGGGAAGTTGATCGCCCTTGTGCGGTTTAACTACGATGAACTTGAACATCGTTATCATGTGATGCGTGAGAATCTTGCCCAACGCATGGAGGAGGTGCGGCGCGAGGTGATGAATTATGTTAATGGGCGGGTGGCGTCGTTTTCGCGGTTGTCGGAGGTGAGGGAGCAGCCCGAGGAGTTTGAAAAGACTCCTTCGATGAAGATTAAGCGGTTTAAGTATTCCCGGCGGCGGAAATAGTGGGGCACAAGTTTATAAACTTGCGCCAGTGGTGCCGAACAATTGACATAAAAAAAAGACACCGGTTTGATTGGGCCGGTGTCTTTTTTTGCGACTTCAGGAGTTGGATCAGTCCTCTTTTTCCTCTTCGGTGTAGGCTTTGAGGAGTTTGTCCTGGACGTCGGCGGGAACTTGTTCGTAGGATTGGAACTTCATTGTGTAGGTTGCGCGGCCCGAGGTGAGCGATGACAGCGTGGTCGAGTAGCGATACAGCTCGGCAAGAGGCACGCTCGCGGTGAGGCGGTCAAAGCCTTTGTCGGAGGCCATGCCCTGGATCATTGCGCGGCGGTTTTGCAGGTCGCTCATCACGTCGCCCATCTTGTCGGACGGCACGAGCACCTCGACGGTGTAGAT
>DBDQ01000040.1:2185-2379 GCA_002293665.1 Alistipes sp. UBA928
GCGGCCCGCGAGTTTGAACGAGATCTCGTTGGAGTCGACCGGATGCATTTTGCCGTCGTAAACCACCACGCGGATGTCGCGCGCGTAGGAGCCAGTGAGCGGGCCTTCTTCCATCTTCTCCATGATGCCCTTGAGGATGGCGGGCAGGAAACGCGCGTCGATGGCGCCGCCCACGATCGAGTTGTAGAACTGCA
>DBDQ01000040.1:2447-19774 GCA_002293665.1 Alistipes sp. UBA928
ACGATATGCACCTCGCCGAACTGTCCAGCGCCGCCCGACTGTTTCTTGTGGCGATAGTCGGCCTGGGCGACCTTGGTGATCGTTTCGCGATAGGGAATTTTGGGTGCGAAATACTCGATCTCCATCTTGTTCTCGTCGGCGAGACGGCGTTTGAGGATGTTGAGGTGGTGTTCGCCCTGACCCTGTATGATGTTTTGCTTGAGTTCCTTGGAGTAGGCCACGAGGATCGTCGGGTCTTCGAACTTGCACTTGTTGAGCAGTTCGCCCAGTTTTTCATCCTCGCCCGTCTTGACGCTGCGCACGGCCGCACGGTATCTCGGTTCGGGGAACATCATGGGTTCGATCTCGACCTGCGAGCCCGGAGCGGCCAAAGTGTCGTTGGTGCGGGTGCCCTTGAGTTTGACGGTGCAACCGATGTCGCCGGCCGACATTTCGGTCACCTTGGTGCGGTTCTTTCCGGCGACGGCGAATATTTGCGATATTTTCTCTTTGTTGCCTGTGCGCGAGTTCGTGAGTTCGGCCCCTTCGGTGAGTTTGCCTCTCACGACACGGAAGTAGTTGATCTCGCCCATGTGGCTCTCGATCTGGCTCTTGAAGACGAACAGTACGGGCTGCGCAGCCGGGTCGGCTACTATTTCATTGCCCTTGGAATCCTTAAGCGGCATGGCGCGCGAAGGATCGGGGGCGACGTTGATGATGAACTCCATGATGCGTTTCGTGCCGATGTTCTTCTTTGCCGAGCAGCAGAAGATGGGCATCACGCCGCGGAGGGCGATACCTTTGCGCAGGCCCGCGCGGATGTCGTCCTGCGTGAGAGTGCCTTTTTCGAAGTAGAGCTCCATGAGGCTCTCATCGTTCTCGGCGGCGGCCTCCACGAGCTCCTGATTGAGACGGGCGGCCTCGTCGGTGTACTCGGCGGGGATGTCGAGCTCTTCGCGGGTGCCGTTGTCGTCCTTGAATTTATACATCTTCATCATCAGTACGTCGACGAAGGCGTTGAATCCGGGCCCCGGGTTGACTGGGAACTGCACCAGCACCGGCTTGATGTGGGCTCCGGCGCGGATGCTCTCGATGGTTGTCTCCCACGATGCTTTTTCGTGGTCGAGTTGGTTGACTACGCCGATGAGCGGTTTGCCCAGTGTGTCGGAGTAACGTTGTTGAATTTCGCTGCCGGCCTCGAAACCGTTCTGCGCGTTGAAAAGCATTACACCCACATCGGCTACCTTGAAGCCCGAGAACAAGCCTCCGCAGAAGTCGTCGGAGCCTGGGACGTCGATGATATTGAGTTTGCGGTTCATGAACTCGGTGTAGAGGATAGTGGAGTAGATCGAGCGCTTGTACTCGTGCTCGAGATCGGTGTTGTCGGAGAGCGTGTTTTCGCTCTCGATACTACCCCTGCGATCGACAACCTTACCCTCAAAGGCCATCGCTTCGGCAAGGGTAGTTTTTCCGGAGCCTGGCGCCCCGACCAGGACTATGTCCCGAATTTCTTTGGTTTCGTAATTTTTCATTGCGTGTTTTTATTTTAGGTTTTCGAGTTTTAAAAAACAGTTTCGCAAGGTAAAAAAAATATTTTGAAAACTGTGCGGTCGGGGGTGATTTAACGCAAAAAAAGCCTATTCGTAGTGGCAAGGTTTGTTATGGGAGGATTGTCTGGGCGTTGGGCCTGCGGATGGAGATCGTTAAAACCGGCCTGCTGAATTCGGCTACGCATGAAAACCGACGGGCTTGCTGTCGAGTAACATTTGCCCTTCGCCGATGAGGAGCCAGCCGCAACTCACTCCGGGGAAATGGCTGGCTACCGTCGCGGCCAATCGGGGGCTGATGCCGTTGCGGCCTTTTATGATTTGATAGAGCCGGCGTTCCGGCCTACTCGTGGTGGTAGGGTTCGCCGTGGAGGATGGTGAGGGCGCGGTAGAGTTGTTCGGTGAAGATGGCGCGGACTATCTGGTGGGAGAATGTCATGCGGGAGAGGGAGATGCTTTCGCTCGCGCGGGCCCTTACCGCGGGGTCGAAACCGTAGGCGCCGCCGATCACGAACGCCAGGCGTTTGGCACAAGTTTGTAATCCTGCGCCATATCCGGCGGTGCCGGAGAGGCGGGCGCCGAGCCATGCGGCGAATTCGCGCGAGTCATATTGTACTCCCTTGTCGTCGAGCAGTACCACGTAGTCGTCAGCCGCGAATTGTTTGAGCAGCAGTTCGCTTTCGGCGCGCATGATTGTGGCGGGGAGTGTTTTGGCGGTGCGTTTTACGTCGGGGAGCATTACTACTCCGAATCGGACCTTTCGTGAGATACGTTTTGCGTAGTCGGCTACCAGCACCGCTACTTCGGGGGAGTCGGTCTTGCCGACCGTTATGAGATCAATAACCATCGACGCTGTCGGTATTCCATTCGCCTTCGGCACCACCGTAGACCACGGGGCGCGAGGGGTCGAGCGATTTTAGCAACTGGTAGCTTTTGTACATGTTGTAGCCGTTGCCGCTCGGGGAGCCAATCGACCAGCCGATGACGTTGGGATAGCCCCTGCGGCGGTAGAACATGGCGGCTTGGCGGTCGAGGAAGCGATCGAGGTACAGCGGGTCGTTGGCCACGGTGCCGTCGGGAGTGCGATCCCCGCCGCGGGGGTCACACTCGACGGCCGCGCGGTCGATCACCCAGAGTCCTTCGGCGGCGGTCATCTCGTAGAACCATTTCTGCTGAGGCCGGGTGACGGCGATCGTGTTGTAGCCCTGTCTCTTAAGGGCGCGGAGTTTTTCGAGCGATCCGGTGCGGGTGGGAAAATCGGCCTCGGTGGCCTTAACGGCGATCGGCACTCCGCCGCGTGAGACACGGGTGCCGTCGTAGGTCGTGAGGCCGAAACCCATTCTAAACGGGATGTACTCCGTGGGGCGGCCGCCGTGGCGCAGCGTCAGCACGATGCGGTAGAGCGAGGGGTTGGAGGCGGAGTATTGGTAGCGGTGGGTGCCCAAAACTTTGTGGCGCAGGCGCACAGTGTCGCGGCCGCGGCCGGGGATCGTGGCCTCGACCGAGAAGTAGTCTTTGCGCTCGCCCGTGGGATCCCAGATGTCGTAGCCCACCGTGACCTCTTCGGGCATGTTGAAGTCGTTGACCACCACGACGGCGAGATCGACTATGTTGTCTTTGAACACCTCGTCGAAGTGGCCGCTGACGATGTAGTCGAAGATGCGGACGCGGGGCTGTGAGAAGAGATAGAGGCTCGTGAGCCGGTCGCGGGTCGCCGGGGCATCGAAACGTTCCATGTCGCTGCCGGCAGAGGCAGGCGAGAGCATTTGGATGACGATACGGTTGGTGCCCTCGACCAGCCGGGGGGTGACGTACCATTCGCCCGCGCCGTAGGTGTCGGTGTTGTACCCCACCCTCTCGCCGTTGACGGTGAGCAGATAACGCCCGGTGCGGCCCGTGTCGCGGATGTAGACCGCGCGGTCGATCCAGAGGCCGGGGATTTCGATGGTCGCCTCGTAATTGCCGGGGGAGACTTCCCGGAAATCGAGTGCGCGGTAGTATTTCGATCCGTCGAGCATGCCGGTGTCGGCCTCGCGACGTATGTCGTAGCTGATAAATTCGGTTCTCCAGGGTGCGCGCCCCTCGGCCGGAAGGTAGCCGTCAGAGGTGGTGCCCCCCTGTGCGAAAGCCGCCGCCGCGGGCCACAAAAATAGTGCCGTGTTGATAAAAATTCGATTCATTGTCTTCATTATGGTGGCAAATGTAAAAAATAATAGCGATATTTGCGTCGCGATACAGGAAAAGAAATCATATTAAGGGACAATGCTAACAGGAAACAGAACAAAAATCGCCGAGGCGTTGAAGTCTCAGGAGCGTGGTACAGAAATAACTGTAAAGGGGTGGGTGCGCACCAAACGCGGCAACAAAAACGTGGCCTTCATTGCCCTCAACGACGGATCGACAATCCATAACATACAGATCGTGGCCGAGCCCGCGCGGTTTGGCGACGAGTTGCTGGGACGGATCACAACCGGTGCGTGTCTGCGCGTGACGGGAACGCTCGTCGAGAGCATGGGCAGCGGCCAACCCGTGGAGGTGCAGGCGGCCGAGATAGAGATTTACGGCGAGGCCGACCCCGCCGACTACCCTCTCCAGAAAAAGGGGCACTCGCTGGAGTTTCTGCGCGAGATCGCCTATCTGAGGCCGCGCACCAATACCTTCGGGGCGGTGCTGAGAGTGAGACATGCGATGGCTTTTGCCATTCACAAATATTTTAACGACCGCGGGTTCTACTACATGCACACGCCGATCATCACGGCGAGCGACGCCGAGGGGGCCGGGGCGATGTTCCAGGTGACGACGCTCAATGTGGAAAAGCCGCCGCGCGGCGAGGATGGCAAGGTGGATTACTCGCAGGACTTTTTCGGCAAGCACACATCGCTGACCGTGAGCGGGCAGTTGGAGGGTGAGTTGGGCGCGCTGGCGCTGGGTCAGATATATACTTTCGGCCCCACTTTCCGCGCCGAGAACTCGAATACCCCTCGCCATCTGGCCGAGTTTTGGATGATCGAGCCCGAGGTTGCGTTCTATGGTTTGGAGGATGACATGAACCTTGCCGAGGATTTTTTGAAATACCTTATACAATACGCGCTCGACAACTGCGCCGACGACCTCGCTTTCCTCGAAAAGATGTACGACNNCAACGACTTCGTGAGGCTCGACTATACAGAGGGAATAGAGATACTGAAGGCGAGCGGCGCGAAGTTCGAGTTCCCCGTGGACTGGGGCCTCGATCTTCAGAGCGAGCATGAACGATATCTTGTGGAGAAACATTTTAAGAAGCCGGTGATCCTTGTCAACTACCCCGCCGCGATCAAGGCTTTCTACATGAAGCAGAACGCTCCCGACGCCGCGGGTCGCGAGACGGTGCAGGCGATGGACGTTCTCTTTCCGAGGATCGGCGAGATTATCGGCGGCTCGGTACGCGAGGAGAATTACGGCAAACTCAAGGCTAAGATTGAGAAAGAGGGTATGTCGGAGGAGGAATTGTGGTGGTATATGGACACACGGCGTTGGGGAAGTGCTCCCCACGCGGGATTCGGTCTCGGTTTCGAGCGGCTCATACTGTTCGTGACCGGCATGGCCAACATTCGCGACGTGATACCTTTCCCACGCACACCTAACAACGCGGAGTTCTAATAAACAGACAAAATATGGTGGAAATCTCGCAGAAGCAACTTCTCAAGCAGCAGCAAACGCTCTCGCCGCAGCAGATCCAGATGATCAAGCTGTTGGAACTGCCGGCGCTGCAACTCGAACAGCGAATTAAGCAGGAGATTGAGGAGAACCCCGTGCTCGAAGAGGAGAAGGAACCGAAGGAGAACGACGAGGGAGACGGCAAGCCCAAGGAGATTTCGGTGGAAGAGTACCTGAAAGAGGACGATACACCGAGCTATAAGACAAAAGCCAACAACTATTCGAAAGACGACAAGCAACTCGCTCCAACAATCTCCGGAGGCCGCTCGCTACACGAGTACCTGATCGAACAGCTGGGTTACAAGAACCTCGACGACCGCGAAATGACGCTCGCCCGCTTCCTGGTAGGAAGCATAGACGACGACGGATACCTGCGCCGCGACCTGTTGGCCGTGGCCGACGACATCGCCTTCATGCTGGGTATCGACACCGAACGTGATGAGTTGGAGCAGATACTCTACATTATCCACGAGTTGGAGCCCGCCGGGATAGGTGCGCGTGACCTTCAGGAGTGTCTCGTGCTGCAACTCGAGAGCCTGAGCGGTGAGAGCCGCGAACGTCAGCTCGCCATGAAGATTCTAACACACTACTTCGACGAGTTCACCAAGAAACATTTCGGCAAACTGATGGCGCGCCTGGGGATCGACAAGGAGGAGTTCCGTCTCGTGTTGGAGGAGATCATGCACCTGTCGCCCAAGCCCGGGAACCTATACAACGAAGGAGGAACGGAAACCGTGCCATACGTGACGCCCGATTTTCTGTTGGACGGACATGGGGGCGAGTTCACTCTGAAACTCAATTCGTGGAACGTGCCCGAGGTGAAGATATCGAAACGCTACCTCGAGATGCTGCGCGGAATGTCGGGGCGCGAGGCTTCGAACGACGAGCGCGAAACGGTGCAGTTCGTAAAGAACAAGATAGAGTCGGCAAAGTGGTTCATATCGGCGATACAGCAGAGGCACGACACGCTGATGCGCACCATGACGGAGATTCTCGACCACCAGCGCAGGTTCTTCGAGACGGGCGACAAGAGCGATCTGCGCCCGATGATTCTCAAAGACATTGCTGAGCGCACGGGGTTGGACGTGTCGACCATATCGAGGGTTGTGAACAGCAAGTATGTGCAGACCCCGTTCGGGATAATTCTTCTGAAAGAACTGTTCTCGGAGGCGATGACGACGGAGGATGGCAGTGAGGTGTCGTCGCACGAGATAAAACAGATACTCATAGACTGCATTGCCGGTGAGGACAAGCGCCACCCGATTAAGGATGAGACGCTGATGGAGATACTTAATGCCCGCGGATACCGGATTGCGCGGCGTACCGTGGCCAAGTATCGCGAGATGTTGGGGATTCCCGTTGCGAGATTACGAAAAGAGTTGTAGTTATGAAATATTTTTTGAGATCGGTAAAGTATCTGGTGAGGCTAGTGGTGCTGTTGGCTTTGATTTTTTGGCTGATGCAGCTATCAGGCACCTCGAACCTCGAAGTGAGCGGCGGTGTCATGGCCTTCATCAAGAGCTTTTTCGCCACTCAGCGGGGGTTGCTATTTTCCGGGGCGTTGCTCGTGTGGTGCGCGATCTATCCCTCGGTGGAGTTCAGGCGGAGGAACCTTAACTACGACCTTGCGGCGCGCAGGGAGGCTATCGTCAAAGCTTTGGCCGCTGGTCGTATGCGGCTTGTGGAAGACGAGGAGGGACGCATGGTGTTTCGCAGCGAAAGCCTCGTGAGGACGATATGGTGGCTGGGCGATGACGCCGTGACCATCACCCGCTCGCCGGAGGGTGGAATCGACGTCGAGGGGCCGCGGCGTTTCGTGATGGAGGCGGAACACCGTATTCCGAACTACATAGGGGCCGAGAGCGAAAATGAATAAAAAGATAAGATACTGGGGGCTCGGAGTGGCGGCGGTCGTCGTCGCGGGACTCGGGACGGCGGCTTTGCGGAGCGATTTTGCTTTGGGGCAGAATGTGGAGTTGGCGGTGAACGTGATGCGGAATATTTTCCTTTATTACGTCGATCCGGTCGATCCCGACACTCTCGGCAAAGGTGCCGCCGCCGGAATGGTGGCCGAACTCGACCCCTACACCGAACTGATACACGCCGACGAGAGCGAGGATTTCGAGCTCGCGACCACCGGAAAGTATGGCGGCATAGGATCGCTGATCCGCCAGAAGGGCGAGTGGGTGCAGATCGCAGAGCCTTACGAGGGTTCACCAGCCGCGCGCGCCGGCCTCGAGATAGGCGACACTTTTATGGAAGTCGACGGACGCAACGCGCAGGGTATGACCACGGCCGACGTGAGCGCCGCGCTCAAGGGCGATCCCGGTACCAACGTCACCATACGTGTGCGCAAATTCTACACCGGCGAGGAGCAGACGATTACTCTGCGGCGCGAGGTGATAGCCGTGCCCGCCGTGACGTGGTTCGGCATGGTGGCCGACAGTGTGGGATATGTACGCTACACCGAGTTTACAGACGGCTCCTCGGATGAAGTGCGCGGAGCGATAGATGCGCTCAAAACCCGGGGTATGCGCTCGCTCGTGCTCGACCTGAGAGGCAACGGCGGCGGAATAATGCAGGAGGCAGTGAAGATCGCGGGTATGTTCGTGCCGCGCGGAACGGAAGTGGTGAGCATGCGCGGCCGCGGCGAAGGAACATCGAAAGAGTACCGCACCGAAAACGAGCCTCTCGAACTCACTATGCCCGTGGCCGTGCTCGTGGATGGATACTCGGCTTCGGCGGCGGAGATAGTCGCGGGAGCGATGCAGGATCTCGACCGCGGGGTTGTCATCGGGCAGCGTACTTTCGGCAAGGGGTTGGTGCAAACCACAATTCCCGTGGGATTCGGATCTTTCATGAAAATAACGACGGCGAAATATTACATCCCCAGCGGGCGGTGTATACAGGCGATAGACTACTCGCAGGAGCCGGAAGCCGACAGCACAGGTGTGGGACGGCGCCAGAGAGCGATTCCCGACTCGCTGATCGGAGAGTTCCGTACCGCGGGCGGACGAAAGGTGTACGACGGCGGCGGGGTGATGCCCGACATCAGGCTCGAGCCCGAGTACAACAGCCGGTTCGCCATTGCCCTCTACTCCGAGGGGTTGGTGGACGACTTTGCCGACCGGTGGAGCCTTGCAAACCGTGCCTCGCGAGAGATCGAGCCGCAGACTTTTGCACTCACCGACGCCGACTGGGCCGATTTCACGCAATTTATGGAGGGCAGGAAGCTCGACTACGAATCGGCCACAGGCGGCACGGTCGAGCACCTGCGCCGCGTGGCGGAGTACGAAAGATACCTCACCCCCGAGGTGGAGGCGCTCATAGACTCGCTGTCGACACATCTCAGGGACGACACGGGGGCAAATCTCGCCATATACCGCGCCGAGATCACCGGCCTCATAGAAGACGCCATCGTGCTGAGGCGGCTATACCGGCGCGGTGTGACCGAACACAATCTGGCAAGTGACAAAATTCTCGGCCGTGCAATCGAGGTGCTGCACGACGCGGCCGAATACCGCGAGATACTCACCTCGCGCGATACCGAACGGAGGTAAACTCCAACGCCTATGAAGGAGAGGCTGCAAAATATCGTCAGGGCCATTTTCGGCCGCGAAGGAGCCATGATCCTCCTGTGGGTGGGTTTTGCGGTGCTGTCGTTGAGCACCATGCTCAACATGGCATCGAGGCTGAGGGAGCGCGAGGACAGCTACGTCAACCTGTGGGTGAAGTCGATGGTAAGGCTCAACGAGAACGGGCTCGACGACGTGATTACCGACATACTCGACGATCACAATTCAATCCCATTCTTCATAGTTAACGAACGTACCAACACCGTAGAGCAGAGCAACCTCGTCAGCGAAAAGATTATTCGCGACCCCGGACGGCTCGGCCGCAAAATGTCGCAGTTGGACGACGCCGGACGCCACATAGTGGTGACGAACTATTACCACGGCAACAAACACATATTCTACGACAGGTCGCGCACGCTCGTCTTTCTGACATGGTTCCCCATTGCACAAATCGTTGCGCTGGGGCTGTTGCTGTGGCTGTGGATATTTACCTTCCGTTCGACCAAGATGAGCGAACAGAACCGCGTGTGGGTGGGACTGGCCAAGGAGACCGCCCATCAGCTGGGCACCCCCACATCGTCGCTCCTCGGCTGGGTGGAGTTTCTAAAGACGCAGCCCGTAGATCAGGAGACCGTAACCGAGATGGAGAAAGACCTTGCCCACCTGATGAAGATCACGGACCGGTTCTCGAAGATAGGTTCCGACACAACCCTTGAGGTGACGTCGATAAACGAACTCGTGGGCGAGGCGGTGATGTACTTCCGCAAACGAATCCCGCGTAACGTGGAGCTCGACTACAACGGCCTGGCGATGGCGCCGGTGAGGGCCCGCGTAAATCCCGCGCTGTTCGAGTGGGTGATAGAGAATCTTTTGAAAAACGCTCTCGACGCCCTTCAGGGACACGGCGCGATAGACGTGCACCTGTCGCGCGACGAACGCAACATATACATAGACGTAACCGACACCGGACGCGGAATAGCACGCGCCAACCGCGAAAAGATATTCGAACCGGGGTTTACCACAAAAACCCGCGGATGGGGCCTCGGACTGTCGCTCTCACGCCGCGTGATCGAGGAGTATCACAAGGGGAAAATTTTCGTCGCCGAAAGCGAGGTGGGCAAAGGAACCACGATGAGGGTGGTGATTAAACTTATCCCATGATGGAGACTTTGGGAAACATAGTGTTTCAGGGGCTCTCGTTCGTTGTATTGGGAGCGTTTTGTTGGATGGTTTACACCTACCGCGGACAGGCTGGACGGTGCCTGCGTAGCACGATGGTTTTTTGGCGCACGTCGAACCAGAGGCCCGGAGCCGCGGCGGTTTACGACAACTTTCTGGCCGTCGCACTCACTATCGGGGCGCTCTCGACGGGGTTGGCCGCAGTGAAAGCGACCGTCATGATGCCGGAAGCGGAAGGACTGGCGGGAATGCCGGCATGGGTGGCGCCGATGGCTACGGTGGTCGTGGCTCTGGTTGCGGTTGTGGTCGTCCTCGTCGAAGTGTGGACAGTGAAGGCCGCCGGGAAGCTCACCTTCTCCTCGAAATTCGCCGACGAGATAGTGGGTATCAAAAAAAACTGGATGGCCGCCGCCTCGATCCTCACCGTTCCGCTCGTGGCGATGTGGACGGGAGTAACTCCCGAACGAGACGCCATAATCACATATCTACTTGCATGTGTGATGGTTACGATTGCCGTACTGTTCACGATCCATACCCTGCGAGGGTTTATTCGACAAAAAGTTTCTCTTTTGGTTTGGTTTTTGTACCTTTGCACCGTCGAAATTTTCCCCGTCTGCGCCGTGATGCTGGCGGTCGCAAGAAATTATAACACATACACGTAGTCTGATGTCGAAGATAAAAAGCCTGTTGGTATCGCAGCCTGCACCGGGCATCGCCGAGAAATCGCCCTTTTTCGATCTGATCCAAAAATTCAATCTATCCATAAACTACACCCCGTTCATTCACATCGAGGGGGTGGGTGCCAAGGAGTTCAGAGCCCAAAGAGTCGAAATACTCGATCACACAGCCATCATTTTCACAAACCGCATTACCGTCGACCACTTTTTCCGAATATGCGAGGAGACGCGCATCGAGGTGCCCGAAACGATGAAATACATTTGCCAGACGGAGGCGATCGCACTCTATCTGCAAAAGTATATCGTCTACCGAAAACGCAAAATATCGTTTGCCGACGGATCGTTTACGGGGCTGATGGAGCTGATCCTCAAACATAAGGAGGAGAAGTTCCTGCTCACGCTATCGGAGCCACACAAGCCGGAGATACCGGCTACTTTGGAGAAGTTGAAGGTGAAGTTCAGCCGCGCGATACTTGCACGCAACGTGTCGTCGGACCTGTCGGGGCTGAAGTTGGGGGATTTTCAGATGGTGGTGATGTACAGCCCTGCCGAGGTGAAATCTTTCGTCGAACAGTTCGGCGAGGTGGGCGATGGACGCGAACTGCCCATGATCGCGACATTCGGCGAGGGGACTACCCGGAAAGCTCTCGACAGCGGCCTTGCCGTGAGCACGATGGCTCCCACGCCTGAGGCGCCGTCGATGGCACGCGCCATAGAGATATTCATGACCGAGACCAACGCCGGACGTGCCGTCGCTCCCGTCTCCGTGGGCAAGGACGACCGGCAGGCGCGGCTTGCTGAAGAGTTTGTGAAGGCGCATCAGATTAAGGAGATACGCAAGAACAAGGCTAAAAAGAAGACTACCGCAGCCGCAAAAAAGTGAGGGGCGCACGATCATCATCATACACAAAAGAAATACTCTGTCGAAAGCGGAGAGGCTCTGTTCGGAGCGCCGCATGGAGACCCTTTTTGCCGAAGGGCACAGAGGGAGCGTTGGGCCTTTGAGGTTTGTCTGGGTGGCAACGGGCACGGCGGATTTGGCTACGCAAAATGATCTTCAGCCGGGGGTTTCGGTGCTCTTTTCGGTTCCGAAAAAGGTATTTAAGCGAGCTTGGAAACGCAATCTCATAAAGCGCAGGATGCGGGAGAGTTACCGTGTGCGTAAGCATGGTTTAGCTGCCGCCGCACTTGCCGCCGGACAACACATAGACATCGCTCTGATCTGCTCGCCGCCGGGCGTCAAAGGTGCCGCCGCGGTGATTCCCGACTTCAAAACAGTGGACAATGCCATCGAAAAAATTCTTGCCAAAATTCTGGAACGGCATTAAGTGGGTGGCTGTAAGTCCGTTCGTGGCGATCGTGAAGTTCTATCAGCTCTGTGTCTCGCCGTTGTTGCCGCATGCCTGCCGTTTTACGCCCACCTGCTCGGAGTATGCGATCGAGGCGCTGCGGCGTCATGGTTTGCTGCGCGGAGGGTGGCTTGCGGTTCGCCGTATTGCCCGTTGTAATCCCTGGGGCGGCTCGGGTTATGATCCGGTGCCTTGAGCGGCGCGAAATAATTCTAAGTGTCAGACGATTATGAAACGGTGGGCAAATTATTGCCAATAGGCTGTTTTTTGTATCAATAATTATTCATATCTTCGCGGCGATTTTTTGTATTAACATCATTAAATAAAAACAACTCAAACTTATCATGAAAAAGCTATTCCCCCTGGCTTTTGCCACACTTTTCACAGTGTCCATGGCCGTATCCGCGCAAGCTGCGGAACCGTTTTTCCTCAACAAAGTAGGTGCTGAAGCCGAGTATGCCCTCAAAGACGCCAGAGGTGAGGTGACCTCCTACACCAAATCGGTAGTCACCGCGCTCAGCTCCAACGATCCACGCAATTTCACCGTCACCTACTCCGCCGAAGTGTTCGACAAGAACCGCAGATCGCTGGCTTCTCCCGTCACTTCGACCGTTACCGTTAAGGACGGCGCCGTCGATACCACTCCCGTCATGGATGGTGTGGAGATCGAAGGTACTTTGCCCACTTATCCCGAAAATCTTTCGGTGGGCCAGGTGTTGGAGTATTCGTACTCAATGAAGGTGATGGGCATGAAAACCACCACCGAAGGCAAGAACACCGTGGTTGCCAGAGAGAGTGTGACCACTCCGGCAGGAACGTTCGACTGCTTCAAGATCGAAAGCGAAATGAGCTCGAAAGCCATGTTGCAGACCACGAGGATGAAGACCATATCGTGGCTCGCCGAAGGTGTCGGCACCGTGAAGTCCGAAACCTACGACAACAGAGACAGACTGCAGTCGAGCATGGAACTCGTGGCTAAGAAATAAGTTCGCACGTTGCGATCGTCATGGTGCGGAGTCCCGGTGGGGCTCCGCATTTTTTGGGGGGTAGGAAAGCGTATCGAAAGGAGGGATGGGTGTCAGTTTTGGAAGATATATTTGCCGAGTTCGTCGATGCGGCTGACGTAGCATACTTCGATGCCTTTCGGGGGGCAGGGCAGGCTTTTGCGCAGGTAGCCCGAGACGACTATGCGGCGGAAACCGAGACGTGCCGCCTCGGCGATGCGCTGTTCGCTGCGGGGTGCCGGACGAACCTCGCCCGACAGTCCGATCTCGCCTGCCAGAGCTACGCCCGGCGCGATCGGCCGGTCGAAATAGGATGAGATGACCGCGCCGGCCACCGCAAGGTCGAGACCCGTGTCGGCCACGCGGAAACCTCCTGCAAAGTTGAGGAAAACGTCTTTCGCGCCGAGCTTCAGTCCCGCGCGTTTTTCGAGCACGGCCAGCAGCATGTTCATGCGTTTCATGTCGTAGCCTGTGGCGCTGCGCTGGGGGGTGCCATAGGTAGCGGCGCCGACCAACGCCTGGGTCTCGATCAGATAGGGGCGGATGCCGTCGACCGCCGCACCCACCGCTATGCCGCTCAGGGGTTCGGGGTAGTCGCCGAGCAGTATCTCCGACGGATTGGCCACCTCGACCAGCCCTTCGCCGCGCATCTCGAAGACTCCGATCTCGAACGTGGCTCCGAAACGGTTCTTTACGCCCCTCAATATGCGGTAGACCCCCGCGTCGTCGCCCTCGAACGAGAGTACGACGTCGACTATGTGTTCGAGTATCTTGGGGCCGGCTATGGCGCCGTCCTTAGTTATGTGGCCGATTATGATGATCGACGTGTCGTGGGTCTTGGCGTATTTGAGCAGTGTGGCGGCGCACTCGCGAATTTGCGATACACTGCCGGGCGACGAATCGAGCAGTTCGGTGTAGATGGTTTGGATCGAGTCGATGACGACGAGGCCCGGTTCGAGCGCTTCGGCCTGGGCGATGATGTTTTCGAGCAGCGTTTCGGCGTAGATGTAGCACTCCTCCGATCCCTGTTGCGACACTCTTTCGGCGCGCATCTTGATCTGTTGAGGCGACTCCTCGCCCGAGACGTAGAGCGTGCGCAGGCCGTGGGACGAGAGGGCGAGTTGCAACGAGAGCGTCGACTTGCCGATGCCCGGTTCGCCGCCAAGCAGGATGAACGAGCCGGGGACCATCCCTCCGGTCGGAACGCCGACGGCGGATTCAGTGGTGTCCCGAGCCGGAGTCGCTCCCCCCAACACGCGGTTTACTTCGCCGATACCGAGGTCGATGCGGGTGAGTTCGTCGCGCACAATCTCGTGGACGGGGGTGGGTTTAGAGGCTCCCGTGCCGCCGGGGGTTTTGACGAGACCTCGCGGTCCGGAGGCCGTCTCCTCTTTGGCGATGATCTCCTCGACGAAGGTGTTCCATTCGCCGCACGCGGGACAACGGCCCATCCATTTGGGTTGCTCATTGCCGCATGCGCTGCAAAAATATGCTTTCTTGACCTTCGCCATTATTTGATGAAGAATCTGTAAATGTCGTTCCAGAAGGCGAGCGCCATCAGGCCGAGCAGGAGGATCATGCCCACCATCTGGGCTCCTTCGAGCACTTTGTCGCTCGGGCGGCGGCGCGTCACCACCTCCCACAGCAGGAACACTACGTGGCCGCCGTCCAATGCAGGGATCGGCAGGATGTTCATGATGGCGAGGATGATCGACAGGAACGCCGTCACAGTCCAGAAACGGAACCACTCCCACGTGCCGGGGAAGATGCTGCCTATGGTGATCAGGCTGCCCACCGATTTGTATGCCTCGGTTTTGGGTGAGACTATCAGTTTCAGTTGCTGCCAATAACTACTTATTTCGGCTCCGGCGCGGCGGAAACCTGCCGGAATGGCCTCGGCGAAGGTGTAGTCGCGGGTGCGGATCGGGAAGTAGTCGAGCCCGGTTTTGACATGCACTCCGAACTGCCCCTCGGGGGAGATCGGTGCACTGACAACTCGCGGCACCATCACTCCCGCACTATCGCGCATAACCGTTACGTCGGCAACGGTTCCTGCCGCCGCACTCAGCGCTCTCACGTATTGATCGTGAAACGCCATCGGCACACCGTTGAAAGCCACCAGCGAGTCGCCGACGGCAAGTTCGGTGGAGGTTTCGGAGGGGATGCCCACTATCACGAACGGAATGCGCGGAGTCATGAAACCGGCGCTGTTGAGCAGCTCGGCCGTGCGATCTTCGGGAATGGAGACCGTCGCCGGGGCTCCGTCGCGAATCACCCGCACCTCTTTTACCTGCCCCACGATCATGTCGGCGAAAATACGTCCGTAGTGTCCCTCGGGGACTGGTTCTCCGTCGAAACTGACGACGCGGTCGCCGTCGCGGAAACCTATCTCGTGGCCCAAGTCGTTGAACGAGTAGCCCCATCTTATGTCGCTGTTGTCGATATATTCGTCGCCCCAGTGCCAACTCATGCCAATGTAGATGACGATGGCGGCCAAGAGGTTCATGAACACCCCGCCCACCATCACTATGAGGCGCTGCCACGCCGGCTTAGTGCGGAACTCCCACGGCTGGGGCGGTTTTTTCATCTGCTCCTTGTCCATGCTCTCGTCGATCATGCCCGAGATTTTGCAGTAGCCGCCGAAGGGTATCCAGCCGAGGCCGAAGGTGGTGTCGCCTATCTTGAACTTGAAAAACGAGAAACCCCAGGCGTCGAAAAAGAGGTAGAACTTCTCGACCCTGACGCCGAACATGCGGGCAGTGAAGTAGTGGCCCAATTCGTGCACGAAGACGAGTATAGACAGGGCAAGGATGAGTTGCAGGACTTTGATAAAAATCTCCATTTATTTCAGCATATCGTTAATGAGCCCTTCGGCGGTGCGCCGGGCTGCGGTGTTGCATTCCATATAGTCTTCGAGTGAGGGACGGACAGCGCCTGTCGAGTGTTGCAAAGTTTGCCCGATCACCTTCACTATGTCTAAAAATCCGATCCTTCCCGCCAGGAACGCCTCGACGGCCACCTCGTTGGCGGCGTTGAAGACACACAGGGCCGTTCCTCCGGCTATCATGCAGTCGCGCACGAGTTCGAGGGCGGGGTATCTCTCCTCCTCGACCGGTGCGAAGCCTAACGGCGGATTGTGCTCAATCTCCAACCGGCCGAACTCCTCCGGCAGCGGCAGACGCTCGGGAAACGAGAGTGCGTAGGCTATGGGCACCCTCATGTTGGGCGTGCCGAGCTGCGCTTTCATGGCTCCGTCGGCGAACTCCACCATCGAGTGGACTATCGACTGGGGGTGGATCAGCACGTCTATCTGCTCCGGCGCCAGTCCGAACAGCCACCTCGCCTCGACCACCTCGAAGCCCTTGTTGACGAGCGTCGCCGAGTCGATGGTGATCTTGGGCCCCATCTTCCAGTTGGGATGGGCCAGCGCCTCGGCCGCGGTCACCGTTGCGAGCTGTTCGAGCGGCATGTCGCGCAGGGCACCTCCCGAAGCGGTCAGCACGATCCGGCGCGGAGGCGACGCCTCGCCCACGAGGCACTGAAAAATCGCGGAATGTTCCGAGTCGACGGGAATAATCGGCGCCCGGTTCTCCTTCGCCAAACGCATCACGAGTTCACCGGCCACCACGAGGCTCTCCTTGTTGGCGAGGGCCATCTTTTTGCCCGCCTTCACCGCCTTTACCGTGGGCACGAGTCCTGCGAAACCGACGAGGGCGTTGACCACCACGTCGACGTTGCCCGCCTCAGCCGCGGCGGCCACGGCGTCCTCGCCCGTCCATACCTTTACCGGCAGGTCGGCCAGTGCCTTTTTAAGCGGTTCGTAGAACTCGCGCCCGGCGATCACCACGCTGTCGGGCTCCAGTTCGCGCGCCTGTTCGGCCAACTTTTGCCAGTTGTGCCGCGCCGTCAGCACCGTCGGTTCGAACCGCTCGGGGTATAACTTCAATATCTCTATGGTTTGCTCTCCGATCGACCCCGTCGATCCCAACACTGCGATCCTTTGTCTGCTCACTTTCAACTTAAAACTTAAAAAACTATGTAATTGAGCGGATCGACCGCTGTGCCGTCGTACCACAACTCGAAAACGAGCGGGCCCGCCACTCCGATGCTTTCGCCTGCCTTGACGCGCGTGCCCACCGCGCGGGGCGCCTCGGTAAGGCGCCGGTAGACCGACACCAGATTGCCCGAGTGCTGTATCTGCACGAGCCACCCTTCGCCCGAAGTCCACACACTGAGAATCACCGTGCCGTCTCTCACCGCCACAACGGGGCTTTGGTCGGCCGTGCCTATCTCCACGCCGTACATTCCGTCGACGGGGCTG
>DBDQ01000070.1:0-349 GCA_002293665.1 Alistipes sp. UBA928
CCAGGAGGTGCGCGAGCTCAACGTTATGGTGCTGGTCGGCAAGTCACGGGAAAGTGCCAACACCCTGCTTGGCGACCTGCAGGCCGAGTTGCAATTTAACCAACGCTATAACGACGACTTCGGCGTCCAATACAGTGCCGGCAGTTGGCTGGAGGGCGAATTTGTCACCGCCGACGGCTGCGCGTTTTTCGCCCGAGGGCGCGGGCAGTCGCCGCGCGGTCTGCGCTACCGCAACCGTCGCCCAGACTATATCGACATCGACGACCTCGACGACGACGAACTGTGCGAAAACGAGTCCCGCGTGCGCAAACTCACCAAGTGGGTAAGGGAGGCGCTGTTCGGTGCGCTC
>DBDQ01000070.1:363-9603 GCA_002293665.1 Alistipes sp. UBA928
CGTGCTGGCGAACATCGCCGCCACCGACGGGGTGTACGTCTCGCAGGTGAACGCGATAGACAGACACGGAAACGTCTCGTGGGGCGCGAAATGGACGCGCGACGAACTCCGCTCGATGGAACAGTTCATGGGCTATCGCTCGTTCCAGAAAGAGATGATGAACAACCCCATCACCGAGGGGGCGGTGTTTCGCAACGACTGGATCCGGTGGAAGAAAATCCCGGCGCTCGGGCAATACGACAGCATCGTGGCCTACTGTGACCCGTCGTTCAAAGGGACGTCGAAAAACGACTACAAGGCGATCAAGGTGTGGGGTAAGATCGGCACCGAACTCCACCAGATCGCAGCGTTCGTCAGGCAGTGCTCGGTGGCCGAGATGGTGCGGTGGTGGTACGATCTGCACGAGCGGATGCAGGCCGCGGGCGTCGTGTGCAACCACTACATCGAGGCAAACTTCCTGCAGGACATCATCCTCGACGAGTTTACCCGCGAGGGCAATCTGCGCGGCTACCAACTCCCCATTCGCCCGGATCGGCGCAAGAAGCCCGACAAGTTTCAGCGCGTCGAGGGGATATCGCCCCTGTGGGAGCGCGGCTTTGTGTGGTACAACGCCGCCATGCAGAACGACCGCGACACGCTGGCCGGGTTGGAGCAGACCCTTTCGTTTGAGAAAGGCACTGCCGCCCACGACGACGCGCCCGATGCCGACGAGGGGGCTATCTATCTGTTGCAGCGTCAAACGAGAGTACAAACCATCGCCCCGCGGATCGGGGGGCGACCAACATCGAGAAATATATGGTGAAGTTTTTTAAAAGCCTCGTGCTGTATATCCGCTGCCGGCAGGCCACCCGCCGGGCCGAGCGCCGACAGGCGAAGACCGGAGTGCCGCAAATGGTGGTGATGCTCGGCGGCCGGCCGAAAGTGATCAGCCAGCAAGAGCGCCGCGAACTCGTCCGCAAGGGCGTGCTCTCACGCAAGTTTAACGCCCGCACCGCGCGGCGGATGTCCATACATAAAACCACGTGACAATGTTTCTGTCAGAAGACGATTACAGGGTCGTGTGCGACGAAGTCGAACTCGACGTGTTGATCCAAAGCGAGGAGGCGATCCGCCAGAAGGCCGAGCGTGTAGCCATGGAAGAGGTGGCCAGCTACATCCGGGCCCGATATGACATCGAGACGGCATTCGCCGCCCGGGGCGAGGATCGCAACTCCATGCTCGTGCAGGTAGTGGCGAACATCGCCCTCTACTATCTGGCCCACTGGTTGCCCGGCGGGATGTCCCTCGACCGTCGGCAGGTACTCTACGACCAGGCCATCGAATGGCTTACCAGGGTGAGCAAGGGCAGCGCTATGCCCGGTCTGCCGGCATACACCGCCGAGGACGGCGGCGCCGCCGGATCCGGTACCACCGGGCCCATAAGGTTCGGCAGCCAGCCACGCACGGAAACCGGTTATTAAACAGCGGTCGAACGCCGCTTAAATCCTATTTATACGCCGAATGAGCAAATTTGATCAGTTCATGGCCTCCTTACCCGGGACAGCCGCACACCGCCGGCGCGAGACGACCCTGAAGCTCGCCGCAGATTTCATCGAGAAGGTGAAGAAGAAAAAAGACATCCTCGTCGAACTGCAACAAACCACCAATAGTTTGACCAAGAAAGATATTGGAAAGTGGCGTTTAGCCTGGGAGGCGGCCATCAACTTCGAGCAGCCCAGCCGCGGGGCCCTACTCGGCGTGTACGAGGACGCGATGATCGACCTCCACCTCACCGGAGCCATCGGCCAGCGAAAGGGAGAGACCAAGCAGAAGCCGTTCGTGCTCAGCAAGGGCGACAAGGAGGACGACAAGGCCCGACTGATCTTCGAGAGGGAGTGGTTCGTCGATTTCGTCGACCTGGCACTCGACGCCTCCTTTTGGGGCCACTCTCTGATTCAGTTCGGCGATATCGTCTCCGAGAACGGGGTTATGTTCTTCGATGGCGTGGAACTGGTGCCGCGCAGGCACGTTGTGCCCGAGTACGGGGTCATAACACGCGAGGAGGGCGACGATTGGCAAAAAGGGATACCGTATCGCGACGGGGACATCGCCGCCTGGTGTATCGAAGTCGGCAAGCCGCGCGACCTGGGGCTGCTGCTCAAATGCGCGCCCCAGTCACTCAGCAAAAAGAACATGCTCGCCTACTGGGACACCTTCGGTGAAGTGTTCGGAATGCCCATACGCATCGCGAAAACCCTGTCGCAGAACACAAAAGACCACGACTCTATTATGTCGATGCTCGAAAAGATGGGCGCGGCAGCGTATGGCCTGTTCCCCGAAGGTACCGACATCGAGATCAAAGAGACGACCCGGGGCGATGCCTACAACGTGTACGACAAGCGTATCGACCGTTGCAACTCGGAAATATCGAAAGGGGTGCTACACCAGACGATGACCATCGACAACGGCAGTTCCCTGTCACAGTCCAAAACGCACCTCGAGGTGTTCGAAAAGGTGTGCCGGGCAGACGCCACCCGGATCAAGTATCTGGTGAACGGCCGACTGATTCCACTGATGATCCGCCACGGGTTCCCGCTCCAGGGCGTCACCTTCGACTGGGATGAGGCTGCGAACTTCACCCCCGCCGAGCAGCGCGAGAACGAGCGTCTGATTATGACCGAGTATGATGTCGATCCCAAATATTTCAGTGACAAGTACAAGATTCCGATCATCGGAAAAAAAGCCGTGCCGGCTGCGAGTTTTTTCGAGTAGGGGCCGGCGCGGATAGCGGCGGGGATGGCGGCCCCTCGAAAATGCCGACATGGGATTACCGGGCGTTTTACCGCGGTATGGGCAGCGCTCTGGAGGAGTTGTACCGCGAGGGTTTCTTAACGCACGAAAAGGGCGAAAACACCCCGCCCCCGGCATTCGACAGCGCCGTGTTCGAGCGCGCGGGCGAGTGGATCCGAAAGCGGGGGAAGTTCACGCCCGAGATGATGGCCGAGCAGCCCGCCCGGGATGTGATCGCCGAGACGTTCCGCGTGCTCGACGGCGCGATCACCGATAGCGTCTCCACAGAGATGCCCGACGATCTGGTCGGGCTGCTCGAGAATAACGCTTTCATCTTCTCAGGATTCAAGACCTACCACTCGTTGAACGAGGTGGGCCTGTCGCTCGTCGACAAGACCGGCGGGATCAGGCCCTTCGAGAAGTTTCGGGAGGATGTTACCAAAATCAACGACAAGTACAACCAAAACTATCTCCGCGCCGAGTACAACCATGCCGTCGCCTCCTCCCAAATGGCCTCGAAGTGGAACGAGTACGAACAGAGTGGCGATCGCTACGACCTCCAGTACCGCACCGTAGGCGACAGCTTAGTACGCGAGGAACACGCCCGGCTACATAACATTACCCTTCCGCCAAGCGATCCGTTCTGGGCACAGTATGCACCGCCCAACGGTTGGGAGTGCCGATGCAATTTCATAAGGGTGCGTCGCGGCAAATATCCGACCACCGACAGTGCTGCCGCCATCGCGCTGGGCGAACAGGCTACGCCCGGGGAAAAAGGGAAGATATTCCGGTTCAATCCGGGCAAGGAGATGAAGGTGTTCCCCGACAAACATCCATACCTCCCGAAAGGATGTGGTAGTTGCCGAGGGCGGGTGGAGTTGGCGCGAGGCAATGGGCGGCCCATCTGCACCGCGTGCGAGGCTGTTGTCGACCAGGCGAGGGAGCGGGAAAAGGAGAGACGCAAGGCAACCAACGACGCTGTCAAAAGATGGTTTGGTAAATACATCGAGGGGCAAGGCACGCTTACATCGGATGCGTTCGCGACTGGCGAAATGAGACTGTCGGGCAGAAGCCTCAAAAGGTATCTGGGCGAGGCCGCGAGTCCCGAGGCAAAATGGATGGTAAAGCGGATTGTCGCTAATCCCGGCGACCTGGTGCACCTCGAAACCTCACCGCTGGGCAAGGGCAAGGATATGAGCGACCCCGTGCAGGCTAAAAACGTTGCAAAGAAAGCGGCCAGGGGTGTTGTAAATTACAATCATTACTCTTTTGAAAGCCGCGGCAGAACGTGGGTGATCGGATTTGAGGTTGTGCGGCATGGCGACGAATTGTTCGAGCAGCCGTACAGCATCGGGCCGAAAAAACCCTGACTACGTGCAGTTATCGGCTCCATCGCCAAAAATCGTCTCCGTAATCAGGGTGTGTAACGGTACAAATATAACGCTTTTTAACGAAAAAACAATATGCGATGCAGAATCCCGAAGAACTTCTGAAAAACATCCTGTCGGACATCGAGGTTGAACTGACAGAGGAGTTCGACCGAAACTTTGAGCGCAAGGCGTTTTTCGACAAGCCCTGGCCCAAACGCGGGCACAACCTTTTCGGCGGGTCACTGATGATCGGCGGGGGTGGCCGCGGCCTGCGTGGGTCGATAAGCGCGTCGATCGGGCGGTGCTCCATCACTTGGCGATCGACCCGCCCTTACGCCGCCATCCACAACAGCGGCGGGAAGATCCCCGTGACCCCCGCCATGCGCGCCCACTTCTGGAAAATGTATTATGCGACCGGCGGCCGCATGACGAAACTCAAAAGCGGCAAGGTTTCCGGCTCGCAGCGCAACGTCAAACTCTCCGCCGAGGCGCAGTTTTATAAAAACATGGCCCTGACCAAGAAGACCGCGATCACCATCCCGCAGCGGCAATTCATCGGCAACCACCCAAAAGTGAGAGAGGCGATCGAACAGATCGCCAACGATAACCTGAAAGAATTTTGTAGCAACCTGGCTAAATCCATGAGAAAATGAGAAAGAAGATCTACCTGGCCATCGCCCAGCGGCTGAAAAACTCCGGGCTCGACATCCCGCACATCAGCCTGTGGAACAATGACCTCGGCCCCGAGCGACTGGGCGGCCTGAAGGCGTTCCGGACGCCGGCCGTGTTCGTGGAGTTCGACCCGATCGTCTGGAAGCAACTCTCGATGGGGGCACGCGATTCGGACTTCCGTCTGCGGCTCCATATCGTCACCAGCACGCCCGCCACACCGGAGACCAGCAGCAAGTACCAGGAACAGGCGCTCGCACACCTCGATCTGGCCGACCGCGTCAACGCCGTGATACAGGGTTTCGCCGGCGAGGGTTTCGGCTCGATGGTGCTCACCGGCACCGTCCCCGACCACAGCCACGACAAACTGATCCACGAGGAACTACACTACCTCACCCACGTTGTCGATGACTCGGCGGCCCGGCAACTACAAAGCGCGCGGCCCAAGCCGGTGATCACCGCCACTATAACAAAACCCCGGCAACCGTAGCGGCGCCGGGATTGTGTTTGTCAGTCGAATAGCGTCGGGTGGTCGTCTTTGGGCGGCGGTGGCGGCGGGGACAAATGCTGATTCAGATAGCCGAGAAAAGTGTGGTAGCAGATTCCGTATCGAGGCTCGATATGGTTCCGCCAGACGGCGTGATAACTTTTTGACTGGTTTCCCTCCTCATAGTGCTGCCGGGCGAGCTCGCACACCTCCCGTATGCGTCGCTCCGTACTTTTGTATCGCCGTCTTTTTGCCATTCACCGAAAACTTTATACCTTTGCAGAAAGTGCGGTCAAACACTCTGCCCGTTAGTTCGTTTTCGGCTGGCGGGCTTTTTTTATTTTACAGCGTGGAGATCGCCCGTGTAAGGTTCGACCTCGAGATGGATCTTTACTGTCTTTTTAACCCGACCACTGCCACAGCAGACGGGGCAGCTACTCGGTGCGAGTGCGCCTTCAGCCCGGATCATCCCGGCACCTTGGCAGTTGCGGCACACCTCGATGCGCGGCGCTTTGTCGTAATCTCGTTCCTTTTTGCACATTCAGCGGGGTTATTCCTCCTTTTTGGGTTCAACATAGAACGTTTCGTCCTGGTCGACGAAGACACCGACCCTCTCCATCAGGCCGGGCATATCGTCCTCGTCGCGATCGGCGAGTAGTTTGTCTTTCGCCGGCTCCTCCTTCGTCCGGATATACTCGGGCCCAAACTCCCTGAGCATCTCCAGCACCGCCGCCCAAGTGAAGCCCTTGCGTGTCTTGACCTGGGGTGTTCCGGTGCGAAACCCGAGGACGCCGTGGGTTGTCTCCATGCTCTTTCTTTTGGAGAACAGTTCCGTCCGGTTCTCGGTGGCGTAGGTCTGCAACACGTCGAACGTCTCATCTTTGGTTTTCTGGTACCCGGCCAGATCATCCGCGTATTTCTCGCGGATCCGGGTGATCTCGGCGTCCATCTTGGCCGTCAGGCCCTGGTGCTTGGCGTCGGCGAACGCGAATTTGCCGAACGCTTCTTCCATCTGTTCGCGGGTTACGTCTGTAACCACAACTTTCTTTTCTCTTGTTTTTGCCATTGTTATAATGTGTTAAGGGTTTTGGTCAGTTTCAGTGCTCATTCGTGATTTTCCCTCGACCACGATAAAGTCGTTGTGCAGCACCGTGTAAGTTACCGTGATTTTACACGTGTCTCTCGGCACCGACAGTGTGTCCCAGCGGACATTTTGCTCGATGTAGTCGAGGCACTCCTGTTTGATTTTTTGGGGAGTTGTCGCCCCGTTGTCGGGCTTCGGAAGGAACGTCCCCTCCAAAGCAAGCGACTGATAACCTGGAACGCGGATGGTCGCTCTTACTCGATAGAACTGGCGGCAGGAATCGTTCTTTGTCTTCTTTTTCATTGCTTGTCGGTTGTTGAAGTTTCAATAAGTTCGAGGATGTCGGCGTAACCACACAAATCGATCAGGTTATCGCGCTTATGATTGTAGCGTTCGCGGGTCAGTTTGACCGCCAGCAGAACCTTGCGACACTGGGCCGGGGTGAGATTGAGGCCCGTGATGGCGTTTGCAATTTTGGCCACGATCTCGAAGCTCTCGACGGCGTCGCCGTAGTCGGCGTTGCGCTCGCCCCCCCCTGATCCGCGCGGCCTCCGCCAGAATGCCCCCAGAGGCAGCATTATGTTTGCAATAATTGAGTGCCTCCATGTAGCCCTCTTTGTAAATCAGGTCGATAACTTTGGTCATCGCCTCTTTTTGCTCGTTGGACAGAGGCACCTGTAACGCCAGTTTATCCACGATCTCTTGCGTTGTCATCATAATATCAATTGTTTATGTTGTCAAATACTGCCGGCAGTTCCTCCTGAAGGACCTCCAGTAGCGGGCACATGATTTCGCGCATCTGAGGGTGGGCTGCCGGCGATGTTCGCTGCTTGAGGATGGTGCGCCACTCCCGCAGGTTGGCCGTTACGACAATCTCTGTCTTGAGGGAGTTCGGCAGAACCGACCGGGCCTCCTGTGGCGACCATGCGTTGTCGAGCAGCTTTTTGTAATGGAACTCGGCCAGAGACATAGCGTTGAGCCAAATATGCTCCGTCATACTTCGCAGGGTGGGGATAGGTTGGGCAGGGATCAGTGATTCGTAATGACCCTCGGTGATGGTTGTCGCCCAACAGCACGGAGATTTTCTCGTGCTCCAACACCGATTCGTGGCCCCGGCTGATAATCATTCGGACAAACTCTGCCGCGCTGTCATCGGTGATCTTGTCCTCGGATTTGTAACAGGTGCGCCCGGCCCGTTCGATGTTTTTCAGCATCTCGCCAGTGAGGGGCGTCAGAATCTTGATAGATGGTTTTACGATTTTCATTGTTTGCATTTTTGTGCCTTTCGGCTGGTTTGTTCCGGCGGCGGGATTCATTCCGCCGCCGGATGTGTGCCTTTTTCGAGATATACCCGGCCCTGCCTGTCCGGGATCATCTGTGTTCGTCTCGAGAGGGTTCCCCACGCTCCTATCTGCCTTGTGGCATTACTGAGCCGCACACGAGCCTCGTAGTTGTTCCGGCGGCGGGGATCATACCGACCGCCGAAGGTGGTACTAATCGACCCGTTCGAGTTCCCTGAATGAGAACCATTCGGTCTGCGTTTTGCCATTGACGGGTATGTCGGCCGTCACTTGGTACTTGGGTTCTGAATAGAGATAGTGACAGATGCCGGTAAGTGTACCGGTGAATCTCGATGCGCGACTGCGTACTCTCTCTCCTAATTTGATTTCCTCCATAAATGAATCATTATGCGCCCTCTAACAGCTTCGGGCATTGCTTTTTGACCTTCTGCCTATCTCCCGACCGTCGGAAGGCGGTAGCCAATCTTTCCCATTGTTAGCTATACAGTGCGCCGTGGATCGACGGGCGGCGCGAACCCCGTGTTATCGTCTTTGTCGTTTTGCGCGGCGTTGCAGCCGGGTGAGTCGTTGCTTCCGGCGGGTGTGGTTGTGCCACTTCGGCGCGACACCCGTTCTGATTCGATTAAATGGAGGTCGGTTCCATATTTTCCGGACAATCCTGCCAAAGGCGCGAAAAGCTTCGCTGTAATCCGATGGGAGATCTCGCCACTGTGGCATGTCTGAAAACGACTCCATCGGTTTGCGAGATGCGAATATTTCGTTGACTTGCATCATATATTTTCAGTTTTTCATTCCCGCTCATGCGTAGCACTCCTCGATGAAGTCAGCAAACTCGTTGGCCGCAGCGGCCAACGTTCGGAGTTTAGTGACAGCCTCCCCGACCTGCGCCGGATCGTTCAGATCTCCGTGTAGACGAATGCTCGTTAGGCAGTCGTGAATCCGAAAGCGGTACTGGCCGTTGGGCCGGATTATCGCATGAAAGGCCACCATGCTCTCGGGGCCGTCAGGCAACAGGAATGCCTTTTGATTGTAGGTGACCATCTGTTGATACATATCTATTCTTCCGTTGGTATTAGCTTACTGTAGTCATACTCAACCTCATCGATGCTCTCAATTTTATATTTAAGAAAACCGAAATTGATGTGCGGGGGCTTATGGATGGGGCACAGTTCCCCGACCTTCACAATATCATCGCTCCAAATGGGGATCGTTGCGCCGACCCACGCCGAACTTTGAAATGGGGCCGCCTCGATCACCTTGCCGATACTGTCGACGTACAGTTCTAAAAAGTCCTGTCCGCAATCCTCCAATGTGATTTTAGTTACTTTCATGGCTCACACGATTTTAGCATCGATTATGAACGCCACAAGCCTCTCTCGTGACGGCTGCGGTAGAAGTTCGAGCAGCCGGGTGAGTGCCTGGATATACTCCAGGCCACGGGAGCCGAACCGTTTCTCCACGGCTGGATCCGGCACGGCTGGGGACGCGGACGTCTGCCCCGGAGCACTCCCGATCGCTCCGGTCGTCCGCGGCGAAGCTGCCGCAGCGGGAGGGGGGGGG
>DBDQ01000134.1:0-9950 GCA_002293665.1 Alistipes sp. UBA928
CTGCTCCATCGTCTCGGGAGCGAGTTTGGCGGTGTAATCTTTGGGAATGTAGAGAGGCATATTCTATTGCGAATTATGGATTTACGAATTATGAAAACAGGCCGGGGTCTTCGGGGAGACGGCTCAGACCCAGGTGGGTGTAGGCGAGTTCGGTGGCTTCGCGGCCGCGGGGGGTGCGTTTGAGGAAACCCTCTTTGATGAGGAACGGCTCGTAGACCTCCTCGATCGTGCCGGGCTCTTCGCCCACGGCCGTTGCAATGGTGCCCAGTCCCACGGGGCCGCCGCGGAACTTCGAGATTATCGTGGTGAGGATGCGGTTGTCCATCGTGTCGAGCCCGCGTGCGTCGATGTTGAGCGCACCCAGTGCCACCCGCGTGATGGCAAGGTCGATGTGACCGCCCCCCTGCACCATCGCGAAGTCGCGCACACGGCGCAGCAGGGCGTTGGCGATGCGGGGTGTGCCGCGCGAACGCATGGCGATCTCGTGTGCCGCTCCGTCGTCGATGCCGATGCCGAGTATGCCCGCCGATCGCTGCACGATGCCCCGCAGAATGTTTGCGTCGTAGTACTCCAACAGGCACTGAATGCCGAAACGGGCTCTCAACGGACTTGTGAGCAGGCCGCTGCGGGTCGTGGCGCCGATCAGCGTGAAAGGGTTGAGTTCGATCTGTATCGAACGCGCCGAGGGGCCCTTGTCGAGCACTATGTCGATCTTGTAGTCCTCCATCGCCGAGTAGAGATACTCCTCGATGATGGGGGTCAGACGGTGGATCTCGTCGATGAAAAGCACGTCGCCGCGACCGAGGTTCGTCAGTAGTCCCGCCAGGTCGCCCGGCTTGTCGAGCACGGGGCCCGAGGTGACTTTCATGGCGGCGCCCATCTCGTTGGCAATGATGCCCGCGAGGGTGGTTTTGCCAAGTCCCGGAGGGCCGTGCAGCAACACGTGGTCGAGCGATTCGCCCCTCATTAGGGCGGCGCGGATGAAGATACGCAGATTTTCGACGGTCTTGTCCTGTCCGCTGAATGCCCCCAACTCCTGCGGGCGGATGGTGTTCTCGAATTCGAGGTCGCTCGTGTTACGATCCAATGCCATGAGCGCAAAGGTACGAAAATATCTTTATTTTTTGAGATACCGGTCGAGGAAGGCGTCAGAGGCGGCGTTTTGTTCGTTGAACTGCCAGTGGGCGGTTTGGGGCACGAGCATCAGTTCCTTGGGCGCCGTGACGCTGTTGTAGGCCGAGAAGGTGCTCGTCGGCGGACAGGTCTTGTCGTTGTAGCCCATCGAGAAGAAGACCGGCGCACGCAGCACGCGGGCAAAGTTGACCGCGTCGTAGTACGACAGCGTTTCCAGCACCTCGGGCGTGTTGTAAAGGTTGCCCGAGGGGTTGCGCAACAGATGGGGCCAGCCGCCCGCCCGCCCGTGCAGATAGCCCGTCATGTCGCTCAGCGCTGGGTAGAACGACGACACGCACTTGATGCGGCTGTCGAGCGCGCCCACCACGATCGCAAGGGCACCGCCCTGGCTGCCGCCCGCAACGCCTATATTCTCGCCGTCGAACTGCGGCAGAGAGAAGATAAGATCGACTCCACGGCGGCATCCGCGGTAGACTTTATTGTAGTAGTAAGTTTCGCGACTCTCGATGTTCATCGACTGGTAGCCCAGGAGCGCACCGTCGCGCAGGAGGTTGTAGATACGCTGGTCGAGGGTGACGGGAACGCCGTGTATGCCCATCTCGAGCGTTATGTAGCCTCGTTCGGCCGTGGCGATCTGACCGGCATAGGGGCGGACACCGGCGCCCGGCACTAGCAGTATGGCGGGGTATTTGCCCGGAGCTTTCGGAATGCAAAGTATGCCGTACATGCGTCCGCCGCGAGCGGTGTAGACGTAGCTCACCTCGTAGACGTCGACCGTGGAGGTGCATCTGTCGGGCAGCAGCCTCATTTCGGGCCGCAACTCCATCCTGTCGTCGAGCTCGCGCTGCGAAGCCCACCAGTCGGCGAAGTCGTCGGGCATGGCTACGGTCGGCTCTATGCGGTCGCGCTCTACGCCGACTGTCTTCCACTGGTTGTAGCGGCGGCCGTCGACCTCCACCGACACTCCCAGAGTGAAGAATCCGGGGACGGTCATCTTGCCGGCGTCGATCTTCACGGTGCCTTTGGCGCCGGTGTTGGCCTCGCGCGCGACCACGGGCGGCATCATCTCGGGCCCCGCCTCCCAGCGGAAGTCGACGCCGGCCATCGGCAGTTCGTTGCGCAGGATCGAGACCTCGAATTCGATCTTTTCGCCCACGGCGTAGTCCCACGACATTTTGGTGGGCACGATGTCGACTTTCACATAGGGTGCATTGCCGGTTTGCTGGGCCAAGGCGCCGATGCAGGCTCCGGCGAGTAGGGCCACGAGGGCGATAAGTTTTTTCATAACAGTCAGATAGAGTATTAGTTCGGTATTATTTCCGCACAAGGTACAAAAATTTTTTCACCACGCGATGCAAGATTCCGCAATCGGACGATTTAACCAACGGGTGTACGAGAGGAATTAAGTTGTATATTTGGAGTCTGCTACAACAGAAATTTCGATCGGGAGGCCCGCAAAGCCCCCGCGTTTACCCCGAGAATGACGAGCGACAACAACAGGGAAAGAGATTTGGTGACGAGGATCGCCGCAGGCGACAGAGTTGCCATGAGGGTGTTCTACGACGACTATTCGGGGTATCTCACCGCGGTCTGCTCGAGGTATGTGACGGCGCGCGACGAGGTGAAGGATGTGTTGCAGGAGAGCTTCATCAAGATTTTCGGGTCGATAGGCCGGTTCGAATACCGGGGCCCGGGAGCACTCAGGGCGTGGGCGTCGAGGATCGTGGTCAACGAGTCGCTGAAGCATTTGAGGGAGCGCAAAAAACTGCGCCTGCCGATGGTTGCCGACGGTTGGGGCGAGGCGAGGGAGGATGAGTATCCCGATCACGAGGCGGTGCCGGCGGCGGTGATAATGGAGATGATCCGCGCGCTGCCCGACGGATACCGCACGGTATTCAACCTCTACATCTTCGAGCGAAAGAGCCACCGCGAGATCGCCTCGATGTTGAGCATAGCCGAGAACTCGTCGGCCTCGCAGCTTCACCGGGCCCGGAGCCTGCTGGCGCGCAGGATCAGGGAGTATGTATCGAAAAACGACAGAAACTATGGATAACAGATGGTCGGATAGCCTGAGACAGAGGATGGAAGCCCACCGTGAAACCCCGCCTGAGGGGCTGTGGGAGGCTGTCGAACAGGGAATGGATCGCCAGGCGAAGGCTTTGTCGCGCCGCAGGAGCACCCTGTGGTGGGGCATCGGCTCGGGAGCCGCGGCGGCCGTGGCGGCGCTCTTTTTTCTGCTGATGGGCGACGGTGGCTCTGCGGGTGATCCCGCGGGTGGCGGTGCCGTTACTCCGCCCGTTGCCGTCGATCACCGCCCGTTGATGGCTGATCCGGTCGTCGATACTGTTACTGATCCGGAGCGCGTGTCGGGTCAGTATGTCGATCCCGCCGCCGTTCCGACCCCGGTTTCGATGTGGCCGGCTCCGGTGGTGTTGCCCGGCGGCGGCGAGGATACGCCTGTGACGATTCCGGGGATGATTCCCGATGTGGCCCCGGAAATAATCCCGGAGACGCCCTCGGGAGCAACTCCCGAAACTAAGCCTGAACCGGAGGAGCCACGTCGTGAGCGGCCGACGGAGCCGCGCCCCGCCACCCCCGACTACGAAAAATATCTTGCAACGGATACCCCGGCCCCGAGCAGGAAATCGCGCCGAAACGGCCGATGGACGGCGGGCCTATACGCCTCGAACTCCTCGTTTGCAGGCTCCCGCAGCAATTTGAAGTTTAACTCTTTGCCCACTTCCTCACCCCCCCTGTTCTCTGACTTCAACTACGGCGATGCAAGCTCCTACGTCTCTTCGTCGACCACTACGCCGTTGCCTCCCCCAAAGTTCTACTACTCCGCCGACGCATTGAGGAAGTCGGTCTACAACGACGTGAAACACCGGCAGCCCGTGACCGTGGGTCTTTCGGTGGGCTATGGCCTCGGCGAGAGGTGGAGCCTCACGGGCGGGGTGACCTACACGCGCCTCGCGTCGACCTTCAAGACCGCCAGCGGCCTCTACTCCGGCTCCTGCGAGCAGGTTCTGCACTACATAGGCATACCGTTGGACATCAAATACGACTTGTGGCGCAGCGTCTGGGGCCTGTCGGTCTATCTGTCGGCAGGCGGACACGCGGCCAAAAGCGTGTCGGGCAGAGTGACCGGCAATGGTGTGCCCCGGTTGGTGACGGGCGGAACGGCGGCCAGCGGCAAAATATCCGATCCCCGTGTGCAGTGGTCGGTGAGGGGCTCGGCGGGTGTGGGATACGACTTCATCCCGATGGTGGGTCTCTACGTCGAGCCGGGGGTCGACTACCACTTCGACAACGGCAGCTATGTGGAGACGGTGTGGAAAGACCGGCCGCTCAACTTCGGCTTTCGCCTCGGTTTTCGCCTCTCGCTTTGATGCTTGTGCCCGCGCGGCAATCACAGCAAAAAGAGCAAGCCCGAATCGGCGGTTTGCTCTTTTTTTTGCTACATTTGTGGGTTGAAAAATTCACATACGCACATGACCGAAATATCGAAATACGGGCTGCGGGGGGTGTCGTCCGACAAGGAGGATGTCCACGCGGCGATCAAAAACGTCGACAAGGGGGTGTTCCCGAGGGCTTTCTGCAAAATAATTCCCGATACGCTGAGCGGTGATCCCGACAGTTGCCTCGTGATGCACGCCGACGGTGCAGGCACAAAATCGTCGCTCGCCTACGCCTACTGGCGCGAGACGGGCGACATAAGCGTGTGGCGCGGCATAGCACAGGACGCCGTGGTGATGAATACCGACGATCTGCTGTGTGTGGGTATCACGAGCGGTATACTGCTCTCGTCGACCATCGGGCGCAACAAACGCCTGATTCCCGGTGAGGTGATAGCCGAGATAATTAGCGGCACCGAGGAGTTTCTGGAGTCGATGCGCTCGCTGGGTGTCGACATAGTTTCGACCGGGGGCGAGACCGCCGACGTGGGCGATCTGGTGCGCACGGTGATTGTCGACAGCACCGTGACGGCACGCATCGGCCGCGCCGACGTGATCGACAACGCGCATATCCGGCCCGGCGATGTGATCGTGGGGCTCGCGTCGTTCGGACAGGCGACATATGAACGAGGGTACAACGGCGGCATGGGGTCGAACGGGCTGACCTCGGCGCGCCACGATGTGTTCGCGCGCTATGTGGCCGAGAAATATCCCGAAACCTACGACACTGCGATTCCCGAAGAGTTGGCCTATTCGGGTGGGATGCGCCTCACCGATTCCGTTGAGGGTTCGCCGCTCGACGCCGGGAGGTTGGTTTTGTCGCCAACGCGCACTTATGCCCCCGTAATCAGTGGGGTGCTGGCCGAAAAACGCCCGAAAATTCACGGCATGGTGCATTGCAGCGGGGGAGGGCAGACGAAAATACTTCATTTTTTGGGCGAAGGACTGCGCGTCGTCAAAGACAATCTGTTCGACTGGCCGCCTCTTTTTCGACTGATCGCCGAGCAGAGCGGAACCCCGGCGCGCGAAATGTATAAGGTGTTCAACATGGGCCACAGAATGGAGATATATCTCGATCCGGCCGACGCCGACGAGGTGATCGCAATTTCGCGTTCGTTCGGCATAGACGCACGGGTGGTGGGCCGCGTCGAAAGTGCCGGAGGTGCCGGGAGCGTCGGTACCGGGAAAACGCAGGCTGTGATCCGCCACGACGGCGAGGAATTTATATACGAAAAACTATGAAAAGAGTGACCGAGATTGCCCCGGGAATACATTACGTGGGCGTAAACGACCGCGCAAAACACCGTTTCGAGGGGCTGTGGCCTCTGCCGCACGGTGTTTCATACAACGCATATCTGATAGACGACGAGAAGGTGGCACTCGTGGACACTGTGGATGCAGCTTTCACCGAGCGGCTGTTGGCCTCGATCCGCGAGGTGATCGGCGACCGCTCGGTGGACTACCTTGTGATCAACCACATGGAGCCCGACCACTCGGCCTCGATACACGCCGTGCGCCGCGAGTACCCGAATATCACGATCGTCGGTAATACCAAAACGCTCCAGATGGTCGAGGGGTTCTATGGCCTCTGTGGGAACGCCCACGGCGGAGAAAGTGTGGGTATCACGGTCAACACGTTGGTGGTTAGCGATGGCGACACGCTGTCGCTGGGAGCGCGCACGCTCGGTTTCCACCTTATCCCGATGGTGCACTGGCCCGAAACGATGGTGACCCACTGCGCGAAGGACAAACTGCTCTTCTCGGGTGACGCTTTCGGGGCTTTCGGTACGCTCGACGGCGGGGTGACCGATGTGCAACTCGACACGGGGCGCGACACCTCGCTATTTTGGGACGAGATGGTGCGATACTACTCCAATATAGTGGCGAAATATGGCGGGCCGGTGCAGCGGGCGATTGAGAAACTCGCGCCGCTGCTGCCGCTCTCGATGGTGTGTCCGACCCACGGCCCGGTGTGGACGCGCGACTTCCCGCGCGTGCTCGACCTTTACGATCGCATGAGCCGCTACAAGCCGCTCGAAAAAGGAGTGGTGATTGCCTACGGCAGCATGTATGGTAACACCGAGCAGACGGCCGAAAGAGTGGCGCGCGAACTTGCCGCGCGGGGTGTGAAACGCATTGCGATGCACAACCTCAGCTCGTCGCATGCCTCGTTCGTGCTGCGCGACATATTTAAATACAGCGCGCTGGTGATCGGTTCGCCCACCTACAACATGGGGCTCTTTCCCGAGGTGAGGTCGCTGGTCGACGATCTGGAGTTGAGGTGCATACCGTCGCGCGTGTTCGGCTGTTTCGGCGGTTTTACCTGGGCAGGTGCGGCGGTGAAGCGTCTGGGCGAGTTTGCCGAGCGTCAGGGGTGGGAGATGGCCGCTCCGCCCGTCGAGGTGAAGCAGGGTTACTCTCCCGACAAGACATCCTCCTGCGCCGATCTCGCCGAGGCCATTGCGTCGGCAATGTAGAGAAAAAAGTGAAGAGGGCCGCGCAATTTACACTGCGCAGCCCTCTTCGCGTTTCGCTAAAATCGGTTACCTCAATTCCATGTCCATTTCGGCGGCGAATTTCGCCTGCTCTTCGATCATAACATCTTCGAGGTCGTTGGCGGTGTTAACGTTATCATTCGTCTGCTCCAAAGCTTCGTACCACTCGTCACTTTCTGGTTCGCATTTCAGCATTTGGCCGAGCTGCGACAAAACGTTGTCCCTGATGTATACAACAAAGTCGGTCATTGCCTTGTGCATGCCGGCAGCCGCCTTTGGATACTTCATTCCGTTGAGTGTCTCGATGTCTTCGTTGTACATTGCCATCAATTCGTCGAGCTGGATTTGCGCCTCTTCTTTCGAGGTGTTTTCGAAATCGAGGATCGCATCGACCTTTTCGCTCAGCGCCTCCGATGTTCTGTCGTGCATTGCGACGATAGTGTCGTTGTAGACCGTAGCCGACATTCCGCAGCTGCTCATTACGGCTGCGACGGCCGCGAGGGCCAAGGTGTAGATTGTTGTTTTCATGTGTTGATTTTAGGGGGTTTAATAATTATTATTTGGGTGTAAATAGTTTTTTCGTCTGTTCGTTATCGTGGTGCGGGTTCGCCGTAGAGGTCGATTTCGCCGCGCTCCACTTTGTGGTACATGTCGGCGAGGGCGGCTATTACGGGCGAGATGAGTTGTATGACCTCGTCGGTGACTTCGGCGCGTGTCCCTTTCATCCGGTAGAGCATGGCGGCGTAGAGCGCCCTGAAAGCGAGTTCGATGTCGCTCACGTCGTCGCGACCGAGAGTCGTCCGCAGTCCCGGCAGCGACGGCGCCAGACGTGCGAACAGTTCGCGGTAGCGGCGGCCCACCGGTTGCTCCATCAGCATGAGGTGGAGGTCGCCCATCTCACCCACGAGGTGCAGTGTGTGGTCGAGGTGGCCACCTTCGGCCTTGCCCTCTTTTTGCAGCAGCGCGGCGATGTCCATGTACCACTCCTGTGCCTCTCTGCGCCACTCGTCGGAGGCGTCGCGCGGAGCCACCAGCGTCTCGTGCACCGCCCGCGGCTCGAACCTCAGCGCCCGCAGCAGGTCTTCGAGTTGCCAAATGTAGAGTATGTACTCGGCGATGTTCTCATCGCGTTTCTGCCTGGCGATGTCCATTAGATCGACAGGATTTTGACGGTTTGCAACAGCCCCCGGTCGATGGGTTTGTCGTCTCGTATAGCTTGTGAGAATGGTACGTGTACCAACTCGTCGTCGTCTACGCCGATCATGATGTTGCGCTGGCCGTCGAGCAGAGCCTCCACCGCCTGCTGGCCCATGCGCGAGGCGAGGATGCGGTCGCTGGCCGTGGGTGAACCTCCGCGCTGGATGTGGCCGAGGATCGTTACACGGCTGTCGAACTGCGGGTACTCCTTTTTGACGCGCTCGGCCATGCCCATTGCACCGCCCGTGGTTTCACTCTCTGCCACCAGCACGATTGAGGAGTTCTTGTCTTTGCGGAAACCGTTCTCTATAAGTTCGGTTAGTTGGTCGACCTCGGTCGCGATCTCGGGAATGATGGCCGCCTCGGCACCCGTGGCGATGGCGCCGTTGAGGGCCAGGAAGCCTGCGTTGCGACCCATCACTTCGACGAAGAACAGCCTTTCGTGGCTCGATGCAGTGTCTCTCAGGCGGTCGACGGCCCACACGATAGTGTTGAGCGCCGAGTCGTAGCCTATGGTTGTGTCGGTGCCGTAGAGGTCGTTGNNGTACTCGGCCGCAAAGATCCTTGCGCCCGTCAACGAGCCGTCGCCGCCGATCACCACAAGGGCATCGATCTTGTGCTTGAGCATGTTGTCGTACGCCTTCTTGCGCCCCTCTTTGGTCTCGAACTCTTTAGAGCGCGCGGTTTTGAGGATCGTACCCCCCTGTTTGACTATGTTGGAGACGTTGTTCGTCTTGAAATCGACTATTTCGTCGTCTATGAGGCCCTTGTAGCCCCTCATGATGCCTTTTACCCTGAGGTCGTTATATATTGCGGTGCGGGTCACGGCGCGTATGGCCGCGTTCATACCCGGCGAGTCACCTCCCGAGGTGAGTATACCCACGCATTTGATCTGCTTCATGTTTTGTCGCGCTTTACTTATGCTTTGATACCGTAGAAACAGCGTTTCGGTGAATCGACCTTTCCTTCGGCGACAAGTTTTTTGATGGCCTTGTCGACGTCTGCTTTTGCCAACCCAGTTTCCGTTGCGATCTCGCCCGCCTTTTTCGGCCCCGCGGCGAGAGCTTTCAATATCTTTTCTTCCATAGTCGTAATGGTTTAAAAGTTTTGCCCGACAAATATATGGGTTTTTTTTGGCATCGTCTTTTTTCTCTACGGAAATTGTGTGTTGATGCGCGATAAAAGGGGAGGGAAATGGGTTTTCGTTGAATAACTAAAATAAACCAATAACTCAAACTTAGGAGGTTTTGTTACTACCGAAGCACCTGCCGAAGGAGTTAGTCCTGCTCTTTAAAAAAGTTGCGGGTTGCCGCTACGTGGAGAAAGCCGCTCTCGTGAAGAGAGCGGCTTTCTTTGTGTTGCTCGGAGAGCAGTTTGCTTATTTAACTTGCTTGATGACGGCTTCGAATGCCTTCGGGTGATTCATGGCGAGGTCGGCCAGTACCTTGCGGTTGAGGTCGATCTCTTTTTTGGCGAGTCTTCCGATAAATTCCGAGTAGGTCAATCCGTGCATGCGTGCCCCGGCGTTGATACGCTGGATCCACAGGCTGCGGAAGCTTCTCTTTTTGTTCTTGCGATCGCGGTATGCGTATTGCAGACCCTTCTCGACTGTGTTTTTGGCAACAGTCCAAACGTTTCCCCTCGAGCCGAAGTTGCCTTTGGCGAGTTT
>DBDQ01000134.1:10019-10290 GCA_002293665.1 Alistipes sp. UBA928
CTCTTTGGGGCTCGGGCACTCTTGGTTAATACAATTGCGTTACTTTACAAGCAACAGTTTGATCTTGGCGGCATCGGCCACCGAAACGATACTCGAATAGTCGAGATTGCGTTTCTGTTTTGTTGTTTTCTTGGTCAGGATGTGGCGATGATAAGCGTGTTTGCGCTTGATCTTTCCTGTCCCCGTGAAGTCGAAGCGCTTCGCTGCTCCACGGTTTGATTTCATTTTCGGCATTGCTGTCTTCGTATTTTTACAGGTTAAAAAGCCCGCA
>DBDQ01000130.1 GCA_002293665.1 Alistipes sp. UBA928
AAAGATCGCCGGCAACCTGCTTGGATTTGTCAACGAGGTGAGTCCGGAAGACCTCGCCGACGACGAATACTACCGCAGCGGTGACTACATAGGGCGCACAGGCATCGAAAGGGCGTACGAAAAGTATCTGAGGGGCGAAAAGGGGGTTCAGATCAATACCGTGGACGTGAGGGGCGTGGTGCAGGGGTCGTGGCAGGACGGAATGCTGGACACCATGCCTGTTGCCGGACGCAGCCTCACCGCCTCGCTCAACGCAGGGTTGCAGGCATTTGCCGAGGAGCTGTTGGCGGGCAAAGTGGGAGCGGTGGTGGCAATAGAACCTGCCACGGGTGAGATACTCGTGATGGCGAGCGGCCCCACCTACGACCCCGACGAACTCGTGGGCCGCGACAGGAACACCAATTACGCCCGGCTGGCGGGTGACAACCGCCGCCCGATGTTCAACCGCGCAGTGCAGTCGCCACAACCGCCCGGATCGACATTCAAGATAGTGAACGCCCTGATAGGGCTCGAGGAGGGAGTGCTCAAGCCTAACTACCGGTACGAATGCTACAACGGTTATACATCGGGCCGGGTGCACGTGGGATGCCACGACCATCCCTCTCCTCTCAATCTGAATCAGGCGATCATGACGTCGTGCAACGCATACTTCTGTTATGTGTTGCGCAACATCATGGACAAGCCCGAACACGGCGGCATCAAGAACGGCGGTTACGACCACTGGGCCGAGCACGTGCGCAGTTTCGGCTTCGGACGAAAGTTGGACAGCGACTTCACGGGCGAATACGCCGGTAACGTTTACGGAGCCGATTACTACAACCGCCTCTACCGCGGAAGCTGGAACTCTAACACAGTCATCTCTCTCTCCATAGGACAGGGTGAGCTGGGCTGTACCCCACTCCAGATGGCCAACTTCGCCGCCACCATCGCCAATCGCGGCCACTACTACATCCCCCACGTTATAAAGTCGATAGAGGGCGTGGAGATGGATCCGAAATTCTCCGAACCCCAGCATACCGACATCGCCCCCGAACACTACGAGGCCGTGATCGAGGGGATGTACATGGCTGCCCACTCCGAGTTGGGGACGGTGCGGGGCAACGGCATGGTGCCGGGTCTCGAGATCTGCGGCAAGACCGGAACGGCGCAAAACCCCCACGGCAGGGATCACTCGGTGTTCATGGGATTCGCCCCGCGCAACGATCCGAAGATAGCAATATATGTCTACATCGAAAACGGGGGCTTCGGGGCCTCGGCCGCCGTACCCGTCGGTTCGTTGCTGATAGAACAGTATCTGACCGATACCGTAAAGCGACCCTGGCTGGTCGATCATGTCAAGGCAATGAGGGTTCCATATCCCAACTACGACAATCCGAGGTTATGACGGCGAGAAGGAAAAACAGCTCGGTGCTGCACGGAAGAGTGGACTGGTGGACGGTGGGTATCGCCCTCGTGCTGATGGCGCTCGGATGGGTGAACCTCTACGCCGCCGTGTACGACGAAACCCTGGCCGCGTTCGACATGGGCTCCGCCTACGGACGGCAACTCGTATGGATGGGGGCGTCGCTGGCGGTGGCTCTGGTAGTGATGCTCGTCGACGACAAATACTACCACATCCTGGCCTGGCCGATCTATGTGGCGGTGCTCGTGCTGATGATCTCGACACTTGTTTTCGGACGCGACATCAACGGCGCAAAGGCGTGGCTCGATTTCGGGCCAGTGAGGATCCAGCCCACCGAGTTCATGAAATTCGCCGTGGCGTTGGCGTTGGCGCGTGTGATGAGCGTTTTCGGGTTCTCTCTGAAACGTCCGCGAGACCTGTTTCGCGTGGCTCTGATACTCGGGTTGCCTGTGGGCGTGATGTTCCTGCAACACGATGTGGGGTCGGCCGTGGTCTACGCCTCATTCCTGTTCATGCTCTACCGCGAAGGGCTCAACCGGTGGATATACATCGTGATGGGAACGGTGCTGGCGCTTTTCTTCGGATCGTTTTGGATCACGGAGACAGGACTGCTGATCGTGATACTCGCCGGATGCGCCGCCGGGTTCGGACTCACCTACGGGGCCATGAAAGCACCGCTCGTGTTTTTAGCCTCGGTGGCGTTGGTTTCCGTGTTGGCATGGGCCGGACTCACATTCCTGACCGGCGTCGATTGGCGATACTATTGGGTGCTGCTCGTAACCTCCATCGTGGCGCTGCCCGTGTGCATCGCCGTCGCTTACGCCCACCGGTTGAGGAGATTCTGGGTTTTCATAGCACTGTTCGTCGGGTCGGTGGCATTCGTATCGGCCAAGGATATGGTCTTTGAAAGACTCGACCTGCACCAGCAAAAACGAATACTGAACACACTCGGTGTCGAGACCGACACCCAACTGTGGGGCTACAACGTCAACCAGTCGAAGATAGCCATAGGCAGCGGCGGGCTCACCGGCAAAGGATACCTCGAGGGCACGCAGACGAAATTCAACTTCGTGCCCTTTCAAAGTACCGACTTCATATTCTGCACCGTCGGCGAGGAGTGGGGTTTCGTCGGCGCGGTGGTCGTGCTCGCTCTCTTTTGTGCTCTCATCATGCGGCTCGTTGCAATGGGAGAACGGGCACAGGAATCGTTTACGCGGATCTACTGCTATGGTGTTGCAGGTGTGTTCCTGCTGCACGTCCTCATCAACGTCGGGATGACCATCGGACTGGTGCCCGTCATAGGGATCCCGCTGCCGTTCTTCAGTTACGGCGGTTCGTCGTTCCTCGCCTTCACGATTTTATTGGTTGTTGCACTGCGCTTGGATTTGGGTTCGGGTGACCTTGCGGCGGCGTGAAACGAAAAGCGCAGTTTGACTGCGCTTTTCAATTTTCTCTCTAAACGAACGGCGCCTTGACAACGACCGCTCTCACGGGTTTGTCGCGGATTATGACGGCGATCTCCGTGCCGGGCGCAGCGTAGGCCGGAGCCACATAGCCCATACCGATTCCCTCCTTAAGCATCGGCGACATCGTGCCGGAAGTCACAACCCCGATCTCCACGCCGTCGACAGCGGCAAGAGCGTAGCCGTGTCGCGGGATGCCGCGCTCGAGCAGCTTGAAGGCGACGAGTTTGCGGCTGACGCCCTCTTTTTTCTGCGCCTCGAACAGCGCGCGGTCGATGAAATATTTCCCCTCGGCGAACTTGGTGATCCACCCGAGGCCCGCTTCGATGGTCGAGGTGGTGTCGTCGAGGTCGTTGCCGTAGAGGCAGAAACCCTTCTCGAGACGCAACGTGTCGCGCGCACCGAGACCGATGTTCTTCAGGCCGAACTCCTCGCCCGCTTCCCACAGCGCGGCCCAGAGGCGGTCGGCATCCTCGTT
>DBDQ01000063.1 GCA_002293665.1 Alistipes sp. UBA928
AAAGCCCCCTCGATGGGCTACGAAAGTCTCGACGCCGGGATCGCCCTGTGCCACTTCGCCGAAACGTGCCGCGAGCTCGGCATCGACGGCCGTTGGGAGGTGCTATCCGACGCCCCTCCAGCCCCGAAAGCCAAGTACGTCGCCTCCTGGGTAGGCAAATAGATGCCGGATAAGGGCGTAAAAAAAACGCCGCCGGCGTTCCGGCCTGCTGACACACTGTTGTCATTCGGGCGTCATACCTTTGCCGACGTAAACCAAAAAAACATTTCAAGACAATGAAAATTTCACCTTATCTGATGTTCAACGGCCAGGCCGAAGAGGCGGCGGGCTTTTATGCCGACGTTTTGGGCGGCCGCATCGCAAACCTTTATCGCTACGCCGACTTTCCCCCGATGGAGGGCATGCCGCCTGTGCCGGAAGAGTACAAACAGCGCGTCGGCCACTGCTGCATCGAGAGCGACAGGTTCCCTGGCGGCACTATGGGCATTGCCGACACGGTGCTGGGCGACACTCTCACATTCGGCAACGGCCACATGCTCACTTTGTCGGTCGACTCCGCCGCCGAGGCCGAGGAGGTCTGGACTAAACTCTCCGCCGGTGCGCAAAAGATCGTCTGCCCGCTCCAAAAAACTTTCTACGCCCAACTCTACGGCGAACTCGTCGACCGTTTCGGCGTGCAGTGGGCGGTAATGTTCGAATAATCGTAACGCCTGTAATCTCGACTATAAAATGAACCGTCTCGACCGCATATCGGCAATCCTCGTGCAGTTACAGTCGCGCTCCGTGGTGAGGGCGGCCGACTGCGCCGAGCGGTTTGGAGTGAGCGTGCGAACTATCTACCGCGACATACGAACCCTTGAGCAGGCCGGAGTGCCGGTGTGCGGCGACGCCGGGGTGGGCTACTCGCTGGTCGACGGCTACCGCCTGCCGCCGCTGATGTTTACACCCGAGGAGGCGCTGGCGTTCCTCACGGCCGAGATGTTCATCGAAAAGATGACCGACCCCCACAACAGCAGCCACTTCCGCAGCGGGATGGACAAGGTGAGGGCTGTGATGCGTGGCGCCGGTCGAGGATACATGGAGGGACTCGACGGAAGGATTTCGGTTCATCGCTCAAGGCGCACGCCCGAGACAAAAACCGACGGCCCGCTCCAGGCCATCATGCGTAGCATCGGCGACCGCGCGATCCTGCGAATGGAGTACACCGATGTCGAAGGGCGCATCTCTCAGCGCGAGATTGAGGCCGTCGGGGTGGCTTTCTCTCATCCGTGCTGGTACGTGGCGGCGTGGTGCCACCTCAGGAACGACTACCGCTGTTTCCGTCTCGACCGCATCGAGGGTCTCGAGCCCACCGGCCGCACCCACACGGTCGAGAACCACCCACCACTCAAAGAATTGATTAATTACGAAGACACTAACAACAAAATCATTATGAAGATCAACAGTATTGAGATAAAAGAACTCGACCCCATCGAGGTGGTCGCACTTCGCCACACGGGCGACTATTCCGGCATCGGTGCCGCGTTCGAAAAGATCGGCGCATGGGCCGGAGCCAACAGCTACTGGCCCCTCGGCCCGCGCATGATGGGCATCTACCACGACGACCCGTCGGCGGTTCCGCCCTCCGAGCTGCGTTCGAGCGCGGCCCTCGAGGCTATGCCGGGCATGGAGCCGGGCGAAGGAATGATGCGCTACACGGTGAGCGGAGGTAAATATCTGGTGATGAACGCTGAGGTGACCATGTCGGAGTACGGCGCGGCATGGAGCAGCATCTACACCGAAGTCGCCACTCGCGGCCTGAAGGAAGACCTGCGCGACCACTACGAGCTCTACATCAGCTGCGTCGATGCCACCCAGGGTCCCGACGCCCCCTGGATCGTCGAGTTCCGCGTGCCTGTAAAAAAATAGATTGCAGCTATGGAAGGCGGTAATTTCATCACCCTGAACACCGAAAATATCGGCCGCGAGCACATTTGCTGCGCATTCTCCGACAAGAAATGCACCGAAGGCTATGAGCTTAAAAAGAAATGGCTGACGGGCGAATTCCCGCGGGGCTACGTCTTCCGCAGGCTCGACGAACGGGCAAAAGTCTTCCTCGAATACGGCCCCGCCGAGAGCGCCTGGGTGCCGGTCGAGGCGCCGGGATGGCTTGTTATGGGCTGCTTTTGGGTCTCGGGGCAATACAAGGGGCACGGCTACGCCAAACAGCTTTTGGCATCGGCTGTGGAGGATGCGCGGAAGCAGGGCCGCCACGGGCTCGTCGCAATAGTCGGAGTGCCGAAGAAACACTTCCTGAGCGACCCCAAGTGGCTGTTGAGGCAGGGATTCAAGGAGGTCGATGCGCTCCCGACTGGTTTCCGGCTGTTGGCGCTGCGGCTCGATCCGGCCGGCACGTCGCCCAGCCCCCGATTCGCCGACGTCGCCCGCAGCGGCGAATGCCCCGACCATGAGGGTCTTGTGGCATACTACTCCAGCCGTTGCCCCTTCACCGAATACTACATGAGGGGCGAACTTGCGCTGAATGCCGACCTGCGCGGCATTCCCCTGAAAATCATCAAGCTCGAGACGGCTGAGCAGGCGCAAAAGTGTCCCTCGCCCGCAACGATCTTCAGCCTCTTCCAGGGCGGCCAATTCGTCACCAATGACCTGAGTGTCTGCCTCGAAAAACAATTCAACAAAATCATAAAATGATCGACATCAGAGAGCGTCTGAAGGCGCTGGTTGTTCCGAATGACGAAGAATACCGCGAGTTTAACAAACGCATAGTCGCCACGAACTATAAACTTCTCGGGGTGCGGACGCCCGCGCTGCGAAAACTCGCCAAAGAGATCGCCGCCTGGCCACAGGTGCAGGAGTATCTGTGGGAGGGGGTCGGCGCCGACCCCCTCTACGAGGAGGTAATGCTCTACGGCCTCGTGCTCGCCGCCCGCGCGCGAAGAATGCCGCTTGATGAGGTTTTCACGCGTCTCGAGAGACTGATACCATACTTCGACAGTTGGGCCCACGTCGACGTGATAATTTCCGACTTCAAAATCTTCAAAAAGCATCAGGTCGGGGTATTCAACCGTTTCGCACCTCTGAAAAACCATCCGGGCGAGTTCGAGAAACGCACCTTCGTGATCGTGCTGATGGACTATTTCCTCGATGCTGCCCACATCGACGCCACGCTTGAGGAACTCGCCGGAGTGCCCCAGGGGCAATACTACGTCGACATGGCGATCGCGTGGGCACTCAGCGTGGCGCTCGTCAAGCACTACGACCGCACCGAACCGCTGCTGCGCCGCCCCGTCTTCTCGAAGTTTGTACACAACAAGGCGATCCAGAAGGCGCGCGAAAGTTTCCGCATCACCCCCGAACAGAAGGAGTATCTTAAATCGTTGAAAATATGAGCGAAAAACCGTTGGTCGACAGAGACTACCTGCTCCGGAAGATGGATGACTGCAAGTCGGCTTGGACATACACCGTCATACCCGAGATCAAGCCCGACCCCCACGCCCCGTTCGGTTTTGTGAAGGTGCGCGGCACCATCGACGGGGTCGAGATCAGGGGCTACCATCTGATGCCGGGCGAGAAGGGCTCGGGAGAGGTGTTCCTGTCGGTGAAGGCCGATCTGCGCAAAAAGATCAAAAAAGAGGCGGGCGACACGATCCACGTCACATTGTGGCGCGACGACGCCCCGCGCGAAGTGCCCGAAGAATTGCGCCTCTGCATCGAGGCCGACCCCGTCGCCGCAGAGTTTTTCGCCACGCTAACCGAGGCCCAACAGCAGGCCTACGTCAAATGGATATACTCTGCAAAGACCGAACAAACAAAGATCGACCGAATGGCAAAAACCGTCGCCGCCCTCGCCGTCCGCCGGAAATTCAATAGTTGAAAGTAGGGCTGACGTGCTCACGTCATTTAATCACTCTAAAAGCCGCAGTTTGCCGCGCAGATTGGTGAACGAACCGTTGGGGGCGGTGATGTTGGTATAGGCGATACCAGAACCATAATCCTCGACATGTACGACATGGGTATTGTCACGCTCCGTCCAGTAGACCATCCATACGCCGGGGGCGATCCACACCGCTTTGTACTTTACGGTATCGGTTATCGGGCGCCCCTCGGCCCGTGGTTTGAGGCCGCGGAAGGTGAGGGTATCGGGCACGGTGAAGTCGAGTTCGAACAGATACTCGCCGCCGAAATCGACCTCGGCCTTGCGGCCTATCGGCGGGAAAGCCGTCACCACCCTCCACGGCATCTCACCCTTGAGCACCTTTGCCGTCATCTCAAGGCTGCTCTCGCCGTCGAGACCGGGGTAGAGACTCTTCATGCGGGCGATGACACCTGCCGAGTCGGTCGACATTGCCAGAGTAGCGTCGAGTGCCACTAAGTAACGGCGCGTGAAGTCGACCGGCCGTGTTCCGAATTTCGCAGGGCCGTCCGTGCCGCCGGACGAGAAGTGTGCGGGAATCGTGATCTGAGGCCCAAGCGCATCCATCGCATCGAGAGCCTCGAGCCACCGTCTGCGATCGGCTGGGGTGGGCGAGTCTGCCACCCACAGGTGCTGCCCCTCCGAGAGGTACACCCCGCCGAGGATCGTGCGCGCCGAGGGTATCCAGAGCCACGAATGCCCCTCGTCGCCCCGCAGACGCCGCACCTCCACGCGAACACCCGACACGGTGAAGTGGTCGTCTACAAGCGCTTCGGGCGTGACTATGCGTTTTGGAGCGAGATTGCCCAACTGCGGCGCCCACACCTCGAGTTTGTCGGCCGAGGTAGCCTCGATCATCCATTTGGTTTGGGGTGTGGCGAGGATGCGCGCCGAGGGAAAGGCGTCGGCCACCACCCCGAGACCGAAATAGTAGTCGGGGTCTGAGTGGCTTATAAATATGGTCTTTAGAGGTTTACCCGTCGCGCGGATCATCTCCACGACCGTCTGCGCGTTGTCGGCGCTGAACTGCGCGTCCACGAGCGCCACCTCATCGGGCCCTTCGACTAGTACCGACGCGACCTGAAATATCACCGGCTTCGATAAAAATACATGCAGGCGCAGATCGCCCTGCTCGATTACATTAACACTCTGTGCCATAGCTGTTTGTGCAGCAACCGCCGCCGCAATGCATAAAAGTTTGCTTTTCATGTTCCGATAAAGTTTCAAAATTCGCGCCACAACAGCAAAAGTTTCGCTATCTTTACATGCTAAACGGAAAAATCATGCTTGAACTCCCCGAAACCACGACCTACGCGCGACAGATCACCGAAACACTGGCCGGTCGCACCGTGACGGCAGTCTTCAATGCCACCAAAAGCCACAAACTCACCTGGTTCACGGGCGATCCGGCGGAATACCCCGCACTGCTCACCGGGCGGAAGTTGATGCGTGCCGACGGTCACGGCGCTTTTCTCGACATCCTCTTCGACGGCGACGTCCATCTGGCGCTATCAGATGGCGTGATCCCACGTTATTACGCGCCCGGAGCAGCTGTGCCCGACAACTATCAACTGCTTGTTGCGTTCGACGACGGCGGATTTCTGGTCTGTTCGGTGGCGATGTACGGCGGTATTCAGGCATTTAGCGGCGTACTCGACAATCCCTACTACAAGGGCGCGATCTCGAAACCATCGCCCCTCGGCAACGCATTCGACGAGGCGTGGTTCGATGCCCTGTTCGATGCCACTCTCGCAGCCAAACCTTCCACCTCGGCGAAGGCTTTTCTGGCGACCGAACAGCGCATTCCGGGTTTCGGCAACGGCGTGCTGCACGATATTTTGTTCCGGGCGCGAATAAACCCCCGCCGCAAGATCGCCACGCTTACCCCCGCCGAGCGCCACACCCTTTTCGAAAGCGTCAAAACCACGCTGCGCGAGATGACCGACGGCGGAGGCCGCGACACCGAGCGCGATATTTTCGGCACGCCGGGCTGCTACCGCACGATCCTCTCGGCCAAAACATGCAGCGCCCCCTGCCCGGTCTGCGAAGGACCTATCACAAAAGAGCCCTACCTCGGCGGCGCCGTCTACTACTGCCCCCGCTGCCAACGGGCGTAGTTAAAAGTGAAGGGTTTTGTGTCGAACCCAATATTGCCGTCGGTTTTAACCGACGGACAGGACGCCGCCCCTATCCCGGGCTTTAGCCCCCTGTTGGCGCAAGTGATTTTCTGGTGCAAGGGCTTGTGAGGCCTACGGAACGGAGACTGTAACCACGCCTGTTTTTATGACTACAACCCAAACATCGATCCTCGGCCACTGGAACGTGGTCGAGCAGCAACGGCGAACCCACGGAGAGTGGAAGCACGAATATCGTTTCGAAGGATCAATGTAAAAACCGGGTGGAGCTCCGAGTTGTCGGATAGCTTTTTCGGGGCATAGTCCCGCGATTCCCGGAGGGAATCCATATCGGTAGAAATATGGTTTGCGAGGGGGAATGCGGACGAAGATGCGGGTCGGCAAAGCGTGGCCCTAACCGTCGTCCGTTGCTCTCACTTACCAACGCGCGACGGACGACGGGAGGATCAATGCTCTCGGGGTGTGGTTACTCGTCCGCGGCTCCGTGGTCGGCCTGATTATCTACCGATAGGCGCATCCCGGCGGGATGCGGTTTGTCGCTAATACACACTTCACCCCAGTTGGCGCAAGTTTATCAACTTGTGCGCACCGCCCCCATTACCCCGCAATCTCCGGCTTATAGAACACCTTTTTGCCGGGAGGCACCGACTCGGTGAGCCACACATTGCCGCCGATGATCGCGCCGCGGCCTATCACCGTGTCACCACCCAAGATCGTACAGCCGGCATACATGATAACCCCGTCCTCGATCGTCGGATGGCGCTTTATGCCTTGCAAATCTTTCTTCACGAAGGTCGCACCTAGCGTCACCCCCTGATACATCTTCACCCCCTCGCCTATGACGCACGTCTCGCCTATGACGATACCCGTGCCGTGGTCGATGTAAAAATGCTTTCCGATCGACGCGCCGGGATGTATCTCTATGCCAGTGCGCGAGTGAGCATGCTCCGACAGCAGGCGCGCAAGGATCGGTACGCCCACCGAGTGGATGGCATGGGCGAGACGGTAGACCATGATGGCGTAGAATCCCGGATAGCACAGCACAACCTCCTCGCGGCAGGTTGAAGCGGGGTCGCATTCGGTAAACATCGCCGAATCCTCCAACAGATCGGCGAAGATGTCGGGTATCTGCGCAAAAAAGCGTTCGGTGACCTCGCTCCGGTGAGTGCCATCGGGCAGCACGGGTGCGATAAGCCGGCGGAACTGCAGCTGCAGGTCGAGCCAGCGGTACTCTATCTCGTCCGACGAGAATATCTGTCCGTGGGTGACGGGAAACAGCAGCGCCACCATATTGTCAAGAAATTCGACCGCCCCCTTTTTCGAGGGTACGTCGTGGCAGCACTCACGGTGGAGTACGGCAAGGGTCTTGGGGAAAGATCTTACGGGATTGTCCATTTATCTATATTTTGATCAGGTTATTCTTTACTGCATAGAGCACAAGGCTCGCCGTGTTGCGGCACCCGGTTTTGGCAAGTATGTTGGCGCGGTGCTTGTCCACGGTGCGTTTCGATATGAAGAGGTGCTCGGCGATCTCGTGGTTCGACAGACCCTCGCAGATCAGCGGCAGCACCTCGGTCTCGCGCTCCGACAGCGGCTCCACTCCGTGTGTCTCGCCGCTCCGGTGCATCGCCTCCACGAGCGAAGGCATTAACTCGAGCGAGAAGAAAGTTCCCCCGGCAGCCACTCTCTCGGCCGCCGCCGCCACCTGCGCAAAGTCGGAGTCTTTAAGCAAAAATCCCTTCGCTCCCGCCTCCACCATCGGCAGATAGAACTCCTGCTCGCCGTGCATCGACAGCGCAATCACTTTGAGCCCGGGCCACAGTTCGAGTCCCCGCCGCGTCGCCTCAACACCTCCCATACCAGGCATGTCTATATCCATGAAAACAAGCGGCAACGTCCGCGTGACATCAGCCTCGACCATTTCGAGAAACTCCTCGCCGCTCGCCGCCTCGCCCGCCACTTCGAACCGCCGGTCGGCCGACAGCAACAGCCGCAGTCCGTCGCGGAACAGGCGGTGGTCGTCGACCAGGAGTACGCTGATCGAATCACTCATGGCCGCGTGCAAGGTCGATATGTACCCGCGCAGTCATCCCTTCGCCGCGGGCGCTGTGCAGGTCGAGCCTGCCGCCGAGGGTGTTGATCCTCGATGCGATGTTGCCAAGACCCATGCCCGATCCGGCATCAGAGGCGGGATTGAATCCGCAGCCGTTGTCGCTGTAATCGAGCGTGAGTCCCGCGCCGTCGTAATCGAGCGACAGCGCTATGAGGCTCGCTCCTGAGTGGCGCAGCGAGTTGGAGACAAGTTCGCATATCACGCGGTAGAGTATCACCTCTATGTCGGTGTCGAACCTCTCGCCGCGCAAATTCGTGGTGTATTCTATCTTCGTCGCAGGATGAATGCCCGAAAGCCGGCCCACGAAGTTCTCGACCCCCTTACCGAGGCCGAACTCGCCCAGCACGTGTGGACTGAGGTTGTTCGATATTTCGCGCAACGAGCGGATCGCCTCGTCGACCACGTGCGAGGTGTTGGCAATGATGTCGAGGTTTACGGCGCTCTGTCCTTCGGTCGACAGAGCCGAGAGCGACATGCGGGCCGACGATAGCAACGGTCCCATGCCGTCGTGAAGCTCTTTCGAAAAGCGCGAACGCTCTTTTTCCTCGGTGCGAAGAATGGTCGACAGGATACGTTTAGAGGTAAGGCTGTTCTGAAATATTAGGCGGTCGATGTACTCCACCAGACGCCGTGCGTTGAAGAGTACCACCGTCAGGGCAAGCGATATGACTATGTCGATCCAGGAGAGTGCTATGATCCACCCCGAGGCCGTTCCGCGCGGGGCGAAGTTTATAAACTGCAACACCCTCGATGCTGTCATGAACAGCATCGTGACGATGAGCAGGATCCACACCGAGTTGAATTTCGTTTTCCTCACGAGTCCGATCGCCACCGACGTCGCGGCTAACTGCAGCACGATCGACACAATAAGCAGTATCTTAACGACCATAATCTTCTCTGATATATCGCGTTTTCCTGCAAAGATAGCAATTATTTCTGATCGCTATCCATAATTCCGCGTCACTTTTTCAGTGAGAGTTGCCAGGCCCAGGCGGAGCGTAAGGTTTCGGGCAGGGTGCGTTCGGAGTGCCAGCCGAGTTCGGTGGTGGCGAGGGTGGTGTCGGCCCACATCGCCTCGACGTCGCCCGGGCGACGTCCTATGATGCGGTACGGCACCTTCACACCGTTCACAGACTCGAATCCCTTCACGAGTTCCATCACCGAGACCGGTCGCCCCGTGCCGATGTTGAATACCTCGTAGCTGGTGCGCTGGCCCCCGGCGAGCATTCGCCCCACGGCCACAACGTGAGCGCGCGCAAGGTCTACAACGTTGATGTAGTCGCGAAGGGCCGTGCCGTCGGGCGTCGAGTAGTCGTCGCCGAAGATCGACAGCTCACTGCGTATACCCACCGCCGTCTGAGTGATGAAAGGCACGATGTTGGCCGGAACTCCCCGCGGAAGTTCTCCTATCAACGCCGACGGATGGGCTCCGATAGGGTTGAAGTACCTAAGCGCAATGCCGCGCAACCCATCGTAGGCAGCAACTGAATCACGCAGGATATCCTCACATATCTGCTTTGTGGCGCCATAGGGCGACGTGGCCGGCTGGCGCGGAGTCTGCTCGGTGGCGGGCAGTGTTTCGGGCTGGCCGTACACCGTGGCCGACGACGAGAAGACTACATTCGCCACCCCTGCCGTCCGCATCGCAGCAAGCAGCGTGACAAACGATCCGACGTTGTTGGAGTAATACTTCAAAGGCTCGGCAACCGATTCTCCCACGGCCTTGAATGCCGCGAAGTGGATCACGGCGTCGATCGTGTAGCGTGCGAACAGATCGTCGAGTGCCGTCCCGTCGTTGCAGTCGATCTTCTCGAAAGGCACTTCGACACCCGTTATGCGCCGCACTCCCTCGACGGCCTCGAACTCGGAGTTCGACAGATTGTCGGCAATGACTACATCGTAGCCCGCCTCGATGAGCTCTACGGCGGTGTGCGAGCCTATGTAGCCCGCACCTCCGGTTACCAAAACACACTTCTTCATCGGTAGGTTATCCATTTTGCGAGCTCCTTGAAACTCGGTTTCTTGCCATACATAAATATGCCCACGCGGTAGATCTTGCCTGCGAGCCACACTATCACCACGAACGTGGCGACCAGTATCACGATCGACAGCGCGAGTTCCCACCCCGGCACGCCGTATGGTATGCGCGCCACCATCACCATCGGCGAGGTAAAGGGAATGATGCTGAGCCAAAACGCCATCGCGCCGTTAGGATCGTTCATCGCGCTTATCATGCCAATGAGACCGAAGATTATCGGCAGCGTGACAGGTAGTTGGAACTGCTGCGAGTCCTGAATATTGTCGACCGCACTGCCCACCGCCGCGAACATCGCCGCGTATAGCAGGTAGCCGCCAACGAAGTAGACCACAAATACGACCAGCATTTTTACGAGATAATCCACATCCATCAGGTTGCCCAGCGCGGCGATCGCGTCGGGATCGGCGGCCGATCCGAGAGCTGCCGTCATCTCCGGTGTCATACCGCCGGCCGACATACCCTGTGCCGCGGCCATCAGGTCGGCCGGAACAAAGGCGTTCACAGCCAACGCGCCTCCCACGGCCAACACCGCGATCCAGATCACAAACTGCGTAACTGCAACACACGCGATACCAAGGATTTTACCCATCATCAACTCGAACGGCCGCACGCTTGACACCACGACCTCCAGAACTTTCGAGTTTTTCTCCTCTATCACCCCCTGCATCACCTGCACGCCGTAAAGTAACACGAACATATACATGATAAACCCGAAAGCGTAAGCGAGCACCATCGACAGCACGCTCGACGACTCTTTCACCTCACCGCTCTCTTCATCCTCTTTGAATGCTTTGATCTGCACGCTGGTGCGCACGGCGGCGAGTATCTGATCGAGATTCTCGATGTCGTAGGTTTTGAGTTTTTCGGTTTCGAGTATGTCGGATATGGCGCGCGAGATGGCCATCTCGGTTTCGAGCGTCGACGACGACCAAGTGTAGAGTTGCACGTTGTCGGGGCGGGTGAGCACGTCGGCGCCCACCACCAGCGCACCCCAGGTGTCGCCGTGATCGGCCCTGATCTCGTCGAGCGATCGTGTGGAGGGGCGGTAGGTGATCGTTCCGGCGCTCTCGAGTTTGCCGGCCACGAGGCCGCTGGCGTCGACCACCTCTATGATCTTCGCCTCGCTCGATCCGCTGGTCGACATCCAACCCACGGCGAGAATGAGCGCCACCATCAGCAACGGGGTGAGCAGAGTGGTGATCAGGAAACTGCGCTTGCGAACCCTCTCATAGTATTCGCGCTGTATAACCAAACCGATCTTGCTCATAATTTACTCGCTAACAGCTTTAATGAATATTTCGTTCATAGACATGCTTTGGCGCACCACCACGCGCTCCTCTACGCTGCCGAACTGTGCGCGTACCTCCTCGAGGGTGCCGTTGACCACAGCGCGGCCTCTGTTTATAAGCGTGATATGGGTGCATACCTCCTCGACCGAGGCCATGTTGTGGGTCGAGAAAATAATCGTCGCTCCCTCGTCTCTCAGGCGCAGCATCTCGATCTTTAGTATCTCGGCGTTGAGGGGGTCGAACCCGCTGAAAGGCTCGTCGAAGATCAACAGCTCGGGGCCGTGCATCACCGTGGTGACGAACTGCACCTTCTGGGCCATCCCTTTCGACAGCTCCTCCACCTTTTTGTTCCACCACCCTTCGATGCCGAGGCGCGTGAACCATTCGCGGGCACGGTTGGTGGCGTCGTGTCTCGACAGCCCCTTCAGCCCTGCGAAGTAGAGCACCTGTTCGCCCACCTTCATCTTTTTGTAGAGTCCCCGCTCCTCGGGCAGATAACCTATGCGCGCCACGTCGCCAGCGGCGAGCGGACGGCCGTCGAACAGCACGCGCCCGCTGTCGGGGGCGGTTATGCGGTTGATTATTCTGATCAGTGTGGTTTTGCCCGCACCGTTTGGCCCCAACAGCCCGTAGACCGACCCGCGCGGAATAGAGACCGACACCTCGTCGAGTGCACGGAAAGAGCCGAACTGTTTGACTACGCTTTCGGTTCGGATTATTTCGCTCATGCTTTTCAGATTTGGCTACAAATATACGAACCAATTTCGGATGTAGAGTATGTTTTTGTGTCTTTTTTTGCCAAATCTTCAGTGACTATGCCCTCCTCGAGCGCTTTTTCTACCGCCGCGCGAATCGCCGCACCCTCGGAGTCGAGCCCGAGGTGTTCGATCATCATCGCCGCCGAGAGTATCGTGGCCATCGGGTTTGCAATGTTTTTTCCCGCCGCCTGCGGATACGAACCGTGTATAGGCTCGAAAAGTGCGTTGCCCGAGCCCACGCTTGCCGACGGCAGCATGCCCAGCGAGCCGCTTATCACGCTCGCCTCGTCGGTGAGAATGTCGCCGAACATGTTCTCGGTCACCACTACGTCGAACACCGACGGGCGCGTCACGAGCTGCATAGCCGCGTTGTCGACGAACATGTAGTCGACCTCCACCTCCGGATATTCGGCGACAAGAGCCTTTGCGGTCTCCCTCCACAGGCGCGACGTCTCCAGCACGTTGGCCTTGTCTACCACGGTTAGCTTGCGGCGCCTTTTCATCGCGAGTTCGAGGGCCATACGCACTATCCGTTCCACCTCTACGCGGGTGTAGGTACAGGTATCGAAGGCGCTGTCGCCGTCGGCACTGCGGCCTCGTTCGCCGAAGTATATCCCGCCCGTGAGCTCCCTCACGCACACGAAGTCCGTCCCCTCGACCACCTCACGCTTCAGCGGCGAACGGTCGACGAGCGAAGCGTGGAGCTTCACCGGACGCAGGTTGGCGAACAGACCCAGCGACTGCCGCATGCGCAGCAATCCCTGCTCGGGCCGCACTTTCGCCGCCGGGTCGTTGTCGAACCTCGGATCGCCGATCGCGCCGAACAGAATGGCGTCGGCCTCCCTGCATATTTTATCTGTTTCGGCAGGGTAGGGGTCTCCGGTGGCGTCGATCGCCGCCGCACCCACCGCCGCATAAGTATACTCGAAACCGTGGCCAAACCGCGCCGCCACGCTATCCAAAACCTTCACCGCCTCTCCGACGATCTCCGGCCCGATGCCGTCACCCGGCAAAACCGCTATCGTGTAGTTCATAATTTTCAATTTTCCAATTTCAATTTTCCATTCTCGAAATCTTTGATTTCGGGGGCAAGGGTCACAAGATAATCGACATCGTCGAGCCCCCCCAGAAGGCATTTTTTCTTGTAGGCGTCAATCTCGAACGATTCGCTCTGGCGCGTCGACAGGATGGTAATGGTCTGCGCCTCGAGATCGACCTCGAACTTGGCATTATTGTTGGCGGCGATCTCGGTCAGCATGGCCGCGAGGAACCCGTCGCTCACCGTGAGCGGCAGCAGGCCGTTGTTGAGCGCGTTGCCGCGGAAAATATCGGCGAAGAAACTCGACACCACGACCCGGAAACCATAGTCGAACAGCGCCCATGCCGCATGCTCTCTCGACGATCCGCAGCCGAAGTTGCGCCCCGCCACAAGTATTTCGCCGCCGAAACGGCAGTTGTTGTTCAACGGGAAGTCTGCCACCGGGCGCCCCTCCTCGTCGTACCTCCAGTCGCGAAAAAGATTGTCGCCGAAACCTTTACGCTCCGTCGCCTTCAGAAAGCGCGCCGGAATGATTTGGTCGGTGTCGATATTCTCGATGGGCAGCGGCACGGCCCGCGAGGTCAGTTTTTCAAACTTTGGAATCATATCCTGAAATATTCTACATTATCGTATTGAGGGCACACCCCGCGTCATTGCGAACCCGCCAGGGTGAAGCAATCCGGTATCAGAATTGCTACTCCTCGCAATGACGGGGATCGGCAATCCTGCCCGTCACCGCCGCGGCCGCGGCAACAGCCACCCCGCTCAGCAGCGTGCGCGAGCCGGGCCCCTGGCGCCCCTCGAAGTTGCGATTAGAGGTCGACACGCAGTATTTTCCGGCGGGCACCTTGTCAGCGTTCATCGCCAGACACGCCGAGCAGCCGGGTTGACGTAATTCCATACCTGCGGCATTGAATATGCGTTCCAAACCCTCTTCACGCGCCATGCGCTCCACCTCTTTGGAGCCGGGCACGATCCACACCGTCACACCGTCGGCCTTGCGGCGCCCCTCTACGAGGCGGGCGAACAGCCTCAGATCTTCGATGCGGCCATTGGTGCAGCTACCCACGAAGACGTAATCTATGGGCTTGCCCAACAGTTTTTCGCCTGAACGGAAACCCATGTAAGCGAGCGCTTTCCGATCGGCACTGGCAGGTATGCGGCCGTTGATGGCAATACCTTCGCCGGGGTTGGTACCCCACGTTATCATCGGCTGGATGCGCGAGGCGTCGAATGTGTACTCCCTGTCGAAAACGGCGTCGGGATCGCTCGCGAGCCTTCGCCAACGCTCCACCGCCGCGTTCCACTCCGCACCTTTCGGTGCCTCGGGTCGCCCCTTCAGATATTCGAAAGTCACGTCGTCGGGAGCGACTATTCCGCCGCGCGCGCCGCACTCGATCGCCATGTTGCACACCGTCATGCGCCCCTCCATCGACAGCCCGCGGATCGCCTCGCCCGCAAACTCGATGAAATATCCCGTGCCGCCCGAAGTGGAGATACGCGAGATAAGGTACAGGATCAGGTCTTTCGCCTCGACCCCCTCGGCAGGGCGGCCGTTCATCGTAATTCGCATGGTGCGCGGCTTCGACTGGATGATGCACTGGCTCGCCAGCGCCATCTCCACCTCCGACGTACCCACTCCGAAAGCAACGGCCCCCATCGCCCCGTGGGTCGAGGTATGGCTGTCACCGCAGATAATAGTCATGCCGGGCTGGGTAAATCCCTGCTCGGGTCCTATGATGTGGACTATCCCCTGACGCGGATGTCCCACGCCGAACAGCTCCACGCCGTACCGCGCGCAGTTCTCGGTGAGAGCCTCCACCTGACGGCGTCCCTGCTCCTCCTCGATGGGCAGGTGCTGGTTCACCGTGGGGATGTTGTGGTCGGCGGTCGCGGTGGTTTGCGCCGGACGTGCCACCACAATACCTCGGCGCTCCAACCCGGCAAATGCCACCGGCGAGGTCACCTCGTGGATATACTGCCTGTCGATATAGAGTACGCTCCGGCCTCCGTCCTCGGTTCGCACCGTGTGGGCGTCCCAGATTTTGTCAATTATTGTTTTTCCCATCTGTTCTCTCGGTTACGTTCAGCACTCTGAGTGCATCTATAAAACTCTCGACCGATGCCCTCACCGTATCGGTATGCGCCGAGTATCCATGCGCAAGCCTGTCGCCGCACTTCACCTGTGTATGCACGCGCCCCACGTCGTTCGAGCCGCGCGTCATCGCCTGGATCAGGAACTCGGTCAGCACCACCGTCTCGTTGATAAGGCTCTTGATGGCGGTGTAGGCGGCGTCGACGGGGCCGTTGCCCGTTGCGGTTGCCATGCGTTCGTTGTTGCCGAACTTGAGCACCACCGTTGCCGTGGGCAACAGCGTGCCGGTCGTTACCTGCAGGTATTTGAGCTTTATCGTCTGGTTCTGCACCCTTTCGAGGTCACCCACGAGGTAGAGCAGATCGTAGTCGTGCACCTCCTTCTTGCGGTCGGCCAGGTCGAGGAATTTCTCGTACGTCGAATCGAGTTCGGCCTGATTGAGCTTGTAGCCTAACAGTTCGAGCCTGTGTCCGAGAGCCGCGCGGCCGCTGCGTGCCGTCAGAGCTATCTGCGACTCGTTGATGCCCACGTCCTGCGGGTCTATGATCTCGTAGTTGTCGCGTTGCTTGAGCACCCCGTCCTGATGTATGCCCGACGAGTGGGCAAAAGCGTTGCGGCCCACTATCGCCTTGTTGGGCTGCACGGGCATGTTCATGAGGCTCGACACGAGGTGCGACGCCTTGGTTATGAGTTTCGAGTCGATCGTCGTGTCGACACCGTAGGCGGGATGGGTGCGCAGGGCCATCACCACCTCCTCGAGCGAGGTGTTGCCCGCCCGCTCGCCTATGCCGTTCAGAGTCACCTCGGCCTGGCGCGCACCGGCCAAAATACCCGCGAGGGTGTTGGCCGTCGCCATCCCCAGGTCGTTGTGGCAGTGTGTCGAGAGTATGGCGCGGTCGATATTTGAAACGTTGTTCATCAGATACGCGATCTTCGTGGCGTACTCCTCGGGGAAGCAATAGCCCGTCGTGTCGGGAATGTTGACTACCGTGGCCCCTGCCGCGATCACAGCCTCGACCACCTTCGCAAGGTATTCATTGTCGGCCCGTCCGGCATCCTCGGCGTAGAACTCCACGTCTTCCACGAACTTGCGAGCGTAGGCCACCGCCTCTGCCGCCGCCTCGATTATCTTCTCGGGTGTCGAGCGCAGTTTGTTGAAGATGTGCTGGGGCGAAACTCCGATGCCTGTGTGGATTCGGCCGCGGCGCGCATAGCGCAACGAGTCGGCCGCCACGTCGATGTCCTTCTTCACGGCGCGCGTCAGGGCGCAGATCGTGGGAGCGGTGACTGCTTTCGAGATTTCAAGCACAGAGTTGAAGTCGCCGGGACTCGAGATGGGAAATCCCGCCTCGATTACGTCGACGCCCAGAGCCTCGAGCATGCGTGCGACCTCGATCTTCTCGGTCGTGTTCAGTTGACATCCGGGGACCTGTTCGCCGTCCCGCAGCGTGGTGTCGAAGATGTAGAGTTT
>DBDQ01000029.1 GCA_002293665.1 Alistipes sp. UBA928
GGTCGACATGCTCGAGGTGGGCATTCCCTTCTCCGACCCCATGGCCGACGGCCCCGTGATCCAGCACAGCGGCACGGTGGCACTGGAGGGTGGCATGACCCTTCGCAAACTTTTCGCACAATTAGAGGGAATCCGCGCCGCCGGGATCGACCTGCCGCTCGTGGCGATGGGCTACCTCAACCCCGTGATGCAGTACGGCATCGAGGAGTTCTGCGCAAGCTGCGCGGCGGTGGGCATCGACGGAGTGATAATCCCCGACCTGCCGTTCGCCGACTATCTGCGCGACGTGCGACCCGCCATCGAGCGCCACGGCCTGCACTTCATCACGCTCATCACGCCCGAGACCTCCGACGAGCGCATCCGCACGATCGACGCCTCGACTTCGGGCTTCATTTACATGGTGTCGACCGCCTCCACGACGGGCGCGCGCGACTCCTTCGACGAACGCACGCTCGACTATTTCCGCCGCGTCGACGGCATGGGGCTGCGCAATCCGCGCATGATAGGTTTCGGGATTTCCAACCGCGCCACCTTCGAGGCGGCCACACGCCACGCCTCGGGAGCGATCATCGGCAGCGCCTTCATCCGCCTCGTGGGCGAGAGCGCCACGATCGAAGAGGCCGCCACCCGGCTGATCGAGAAAATCTCGGGCTGATCACTCGGCTGCGCAATCGCGCAACTGATGGGTGAGCTTCATGGCGCAGAAGTTGGGGCCGCACATGGTGCAGTGGTCGCTCTCGTCGCCTAAGCGCCCCGCCTTGTAATACTCAAGAGCACGCTCGGGATCGAGCGACAGATTGAACTGGTCTCTCCAGCGGAAGTCGAACCGGGCACGGCTCAGGGCGTCATCGCGAACTTGCGCACCGGGGTGCCCTTTGGCAACGTCGGCGGCGTGTGCGGCAATCTTGTAGGCCACCACCCCGGCGCGCACATCCTCGCCGTCGGGCAGCGCGAGATGCTCCTTGGGAGTGACGTAGCATATCATCGCCGTGCCGCCCCACGCGATTTGGGCGGCACCTATGGCCGACGTTATGTGGTCGTATCCGGGAGCGATATCTGTCACCAAGGGGCCGAGGGTGTAAAACGGCGCGCCGTGGCACTGCGCGAGTTCGGCCTCCATGTTGGCGCCTATCTTGTGCATAGGCACATGTCCAGGCCCCTCGATGAGCACTCCCACTCCATACTCCCACGCAATAAGCGTAAGTTCGCCCAGCACCGAAAGCTCGGCCATCTGCGCGGCATCGTTGGCATCGGCGATCGAGCCGGGCCGCAGACCGTCGCCCAGCGACACGGCCACGTCGTAGCGCGCCAATATCTCGCATATCTCGCGAAAACGGGTGTAGAACAGGTTCTCGGCACCATGCACCGTCATCCAGTTGGCAATGATCGACCCTCCGCGCGACACTATGCCCGTCACCCGCCCAGCCGTCAGAGGCAGGTGAGCCCTGAGCAACCCCGCATGTATTGTAAAATAATCGACCCCCTGTTCGCACTGCTCTATGAGGGTGTCGCGGTAAATCTCCCATGTCAGGTCGGCAATGCGTCCGTCGACCTTCTCTAAAGCCTGGTAGAGCGGCACCGTGCCTACGGGAACGGGGGTGTTACGCACTATCCACTCGCGCGTTTCGTGAATATTGTCGCCCGTAGAAAGATCCATCAGAGTGTCGCCGCCCCACTTGCAGCTTCGGATCGCCTTCTCCACCTCCTCGTCGATGCCCGACGAGAGGGCCGAGTTGCCAATGTTGGTGTTGATCTTCACGAGAAACTTCGAGCCAATTATCATCGGTTCGGCCTCGGGATGGTTGATGTTTGCGGGTAGCACGGCGCGCCCGGCGGCGATCTCGTCGCGCACGAACTCGGGGGTTATGTGTGTCTCTATGCCGAGCTCTTCGTTTTGCAGGTTCTCGCGAATCGCCACATACTCCATCTCGGGGGTCACGATCCCGCGACGAGCATAGGCCATCTGCGTTATCGCCACCCCTTCGCGCGCACGCCGCGGAAGGTTTGCGACGGGAAAACGAATCGCATCGAGCGACGAATCGGCAAGCCGAGCGCGGCAGTACTCCGACGAAAACTCGCCCAACTGCTCGGTGTCGCCCCTCCGCTCGATCCACTCGGAGCGTAGCCGCCCGAGTCCGCGCGTAATGTCGACCTCCACGGCTGGATCGGAGTATGGCCCGCTGGTGTCGTACACCATCACGGATGCGTTTTTCGTCACCTCGCCAGTCGCCGAAACGGTATCGGTAAGTGCCACGCGCCGCATTGCGACGCCGATTTCGTGAATCTTCCCGCCGACGTACATCTTCTCCGACGAGGGGTATGTTATTTTGTGTACTCTCTTCATGGTTTCCTCGGTTGGAGGGCAAAGATAAGGTTTTTTTGTCCGATCGCGATAAATTATCGCTTCGGACGCAGGCCGGTTCGAAAAAAATACTAATTTTGTCCCAAATGCTCTTTCGCCTAACCAGTTTCCGTCTCATGAAAAAAACAATAGCTATGGTTGCCTCCCTCGTTACCGCCGCCACCGCGGTGAGTGCCGCCCCCAACCGCGCCGTATTCGACCACTTTGAGTACACGGGCAACGACGCCCGTTTCACCGTCGCGTTCGACCCCGCGAAGCAATATCTGAACCCCATCGTGGCCGGTTTCTGGCCCGACCCGAGCATCTGCCGCAAGGGCGATGACTTTTATCTCGTCAACTCGTCGTTCGGCTACTTCCCCGGAGTGCCCATCTTCCACAGCCGCGACCTGGTGAACTGGACTCCGCTGGGCCACGTTTTGAACCGCCCCTCGCAGCTCGACCTCACCGGTCTTCGCCACTCGCGCGGTATCTACGCCCCGGCCATAGAATACAACCCCCACAACGACACCTTCTATATGATCACCACGAGCACCGACGGCGTGTGGAACTTTCTGGTGAAGACCAAAGACCCTCATTCGGGTGTGTGGAGTGACCCGATCCTGCTGCCCGAGGTGTTCGACATCGACCCGTCGATGTTTTTCGACGACGACGGCCGTGCGTGGATCGTCCACCGCACCGACCCGCCCCTGCTGCGCTTTCCCAACCACAAGCAGATCGTGCTGCGCGAGTACGACACCGAGCGCGACTGCACCATAGGGCCGCAGATAGTACTCGTAGAGGAGAGCCTCTCCTGGCTGCCGCGCCCGCAATACATCGAGGGACCGCACATATATAAGATAAACGGCCGCTACCACCTCATAGCCGCCGAGGGTGGTACTTGGGAGCAGCACGCCGAGGTTGCGCTCACGGCGGACAATGTCCGCGGGCCTTACAAGTCAAATCCTGTTAACCCTATACTGACCCAGCGCGACCTGCCCGAGGCGCGACCCGACAAGGTCACCACCACGGGCCACCTCGATTTCATTCAGGACGCCCGCGGCGAGTGGTGGGGAGTTTTCCTCGCATGCCGTCCCTACGAGGGCGACTTCTACAACACGGGGCGCGAAACTTTCCTGTTGCCCGTCGAGTGGAAGGACGGCTACCCGGTGGTGCTCGAAAAGGAACGCGCCGTGCCGACCGTGGTGAACAAAAACGAGCTCTATCCCGGCACAGGCTATCCATACCTGACGGGCAACTTCACATGGAGGGACGAATTCGACGCCCCGAGGCTCGACTACGAGTGGATGTTCATCCGCACGCCCCGGGGCGAGTGGTGGCGCCAGAGCGGAGGCAAAATGACGATCGACGCACTGCCCCGCTCAATCTACACCCTCGACAACCCCGCCTATCTGGGCCGCCGCCAGCAGCATCAGGTATTCGAAGCAACTACGAGCCTCGAATTCTCGCCCGCGAACAGCGCCCAGCTTGCCGGCATGGCCTATTTCCAAAACGAGCGCTTCTGTTTCGTGTTCGGCAAAACGGTAGTCGACGGTAAGGTCTCCGTGGTGCTCGACCGCACCGAGAACGGGGTGACGAAACGCATCGCCGTGGTGCCCCTGCCCGAGAGGGAGGCTGACGTGCCGCTCCGGATGCGCATCTCGGTCGACAAAGGCACCGGATCGTTCTCCTTCGCCTGCCCCCACCACGCCGGGGGCACGTGGCACACCGTGGCCGAAGGAGTCGACGTGAAAAACCTGAGCACCCACACCGCCGGGGGATTCGTGGGGGCCACCGTGGGCATGTACGCCACCTGCACCTCCATTCCGCCGCTGCCCGAAATAGTCGAGCGATAAACCGCAGTATACTTTTAAAACTATTATGATTATGAAGAAATTTCTCCCCGCAGCGGCGACGGTCGTATCGCTCGTATTGTTTTCATCGGCATGGCTGTCGTCATGCACCTCATCATCATCATCTTCCGGCGGCGACTCAGGCGAGCTCAGGGTCAACAGCCTCGGCTACTTCGAGCGGCATGGCCTCAATGTACTCGTGTTCAGCAACCCCTACACTGGCGGCTTCAACGACGAGAAGAACTCGGGCATCGAGTTGATCCACCACGGCGTGCGCACCCTCACGGGCGGCGCGGTGAGGCTGTCGAACACTCCCGAGCAGTGGGACCTCGTGCCCCAGATGACCGAAAGGGTGGTCGACTCGCTTAACAACACCATCACGGTGACGCTCGCCTACCCCGACTACGATTTCGAATCGAAAGTCACCGTCACCGGTAAGGGCCCGGCCGTGGAGATCTCCGTCCACCTCGACAAACCCGTTCCCGCGGCACTTGTCGGCGCAGCCGGGTTCAACCTCGAGTTCCTGCCGTCGCAGTACTGGAACAAAACCTACCTGATGGACGGGCGCAACGGGCTGATCCCGCGCTACGCGGCAAGCGCCACCGTCACCCGCCCCGAAAGCGAACAGGTTAGACAGTACAAGGGCTACCACACCCACGACAACCGCGGTACGGGACGCTTCATCGACCCGCTGCCGCTCGACACCGGCCGGTCGATCGTAATGGCCTCCGACGATCCCGAAAGATTGGTGAAAGTCTCCTCGGCCGATGCCGACCTGGCGCTCTACGACGGCCGCATGATGGCCCAGAACGGCTGGTTCGTGGTTCGCAGTCTGCTGCCCGAGGGCAAAACGGGCAAGGTGCTGACCTGGACCCTCGAGGGTAACGTGATCGACAACTGGCTGCGCGAGCCCAATATCGGTTTCTCGCAGGTGGGCTACCTGCCGACCCAAAGCAAGGTGTCGGTGATCGAGCTCGACAAACTCGACAAACCTCTCTCGAAGGCGTCGATCTGGAAGGTGGGCGAAGCGGGCAAATCCTCCGAAGTGTTCAGCGGCCCGATCACCTCGTGGGGCGACTACTACAAGTACCACTACGTGAAGTTCGACTTCAGCGCGGTGACCGACCCCGGCGTCTATTTTATCAAATACGGCGACCTGGCCACGAACCACTTCATCATCGGCGACAACGTGTACGACAAAATCACCGATGCCACGAGCGACATCTGGATTCCGATCCACATGAACCACATGTTCGTCAACGAAGCCTACCGCGTGTGGCACGGTGAGCCCTTCAAGGAGGGCTACCTTCAGGCTCCGGCCCCGACCGACCACTTCGACGGACACCGCCAGGGCCCTACCACCGACACCCGTTTCCGTAATCTGGAACACATCCCGGGCCTCAACGTGGGCGGTTTCTTCGACGCCGGCGACTTCGACATCGAAACCGGTTCGAACATCGGCGTGGTGCAGAACTTCGTCCAGACCTGGGAGTACTTCAAACCCCAACGCGACCAGACCTTCGTGAGCCAG
>DBDQ01000100.1 GCA_002293665.1 Alistipes sp. UBA928
GAACGGACGTAGATTATGCGCATCGTGGCTTCGGGTATCGAAGCGGTGTCGATGTCGGGCATGTAGTCGAAGTCGAGCAGCCTGTCGGCCAAATCGAGTTCGGCCTTGGCGTAGGCCAGCCGTGCCCTCTCGAGCGCCAGCGCCGCGTCCTCGGTATCGAGCGCGGCCAGCAGTTGGCCCTGCCCCACCCGTTGGCCGTTCTCCACCGCCACGCGCGAGATCACACCCCCTCCGCCGAACGAAAGCACCGCACGCCGCGCCGCCTCCAGACGGCCGTTGGAGATTACCTGCTTGTGGAAATCCCGCTCCGCGAGGGTCATCACCTCCACGGGATTGGTCTCGGCAGCAAACACCTGACGCGCGAGGTTGGTGTCGCCACCCTCGTCGGCAGGCCTCGATTTACACCCCGCGGCCAGCACCAACAGCAACACCTGCACCGCGATCGAAATAATGGGCCTCATCATATATCTTAAATTATATAAATATTTATTCTATAAGTTTGTCGAATTGGTCGTCGCCGAACGCCGCGACAATGTCGGTGCGCGACAGGAAGTCGTAGAGCGTGGTCTTGCGCAGTGTGAAGTAGGAGTTCCAGTAGGCGGCCAGGGCGGAGATGTAGCTCCTGTCAGCGGCGTCTTTCTCATCCTGCGCCGTGTTGAGCTCGAGTACTGTCACCGTGCCCCGTTCGAAACCCGCCACCGACAGGGCGAACCTCTCGTCGGCTATGTCGCGGGCCCTGAGCGCCCCTTCGCACTGCGCCTGCCCGGCGTTGAACTCCATCACACCTGTGAATATATCCCTTTGGTAGTCGGCGCGCGCCTGCTCCTGCTGGTAGCGCACCGTTTCGGCCTGCGACTGCGCCATCTTCACCCGTCCGCGCCCCATACCCCAGTCGAGGATGGGTATGCTGACCGAAAATCCCGCCACCTGCTGGTCGCGCAGATGGGAGTAGGCCCTCGAAAATGTGTCGCCGCTCTGCGACAGGCCGAACCGTGCGTTGAACGCCACGTCGATCCCCCTGTTGCCCCGCGCCTGTGCTATTCCGCGTTCGGCCTCGAGGAGCGCTATTTGTCGGTTCAGTTCGAACGACGAGTTTTGCAGCGCGCGCGCCAGCACCTCCTCGTGGTCGAGCGTGATGCCGGGCAGGGTGCGGTCGATTTCGAGTTCGATGTCGGTGTCCTCCCTCAGCCCGAGGAACGAGGCGAGGAAGTTCTTTTGCTCGGCGTACTCTATTTCGCTCGTGCCCACGGCCAAAGAGTCCTGAAGCGCGCGGAGCTCCAACTGCAAAACCTCGCTGCGAGACGTGGAGCCCAGTTTGTAGCGCTCCAGCGCTATGCGGTGCAGCCGCCGCGAGTTCTCGTGGTTCCTCACTGCGTTGTCGCGATTGAGCTCGGCCATAGCAAGGCCCCAGAAGTAGTCTGCCGCACGAACCGTCACATCCTCCATCGCCTCGAGATACTCCACTTTGGCCGCCTCGAAAGTGTGGGGCTCGATCTTTTTGTCCCATCGGGCGGCGTTGTAGCTGAACAGCGGTTGGATGTATTGCAGCGTGATGGGCTGGCTGTACCACGTGAGGTTGTCGGGCGCGAACTGGTCGAGGCGCTGAAGTGCGCTCTGGAGCCGTATCTCACCCCCCGTCAGCGCTATCTGCTGGCGCAGGAACAGCGACAGGTCGTTGCCGAGAGTGAAAACCTCGCGGTAGCTGATCTGGCCCGTCTCGTAGTTCTGCAACGGCTGGATCGAGCGGTCGACGTTGGCAATGCCGGCGGCGAGGTTGAGCGACGGCAGGCGGCCCGCCCTGTACGAACGGTAGCGCCAGTATCCCGCCGCGTAGATATTCTCGTTGACCATGCTCAAGATCGACCGCTCCTGAGCCAGAGCGATCGTCTGTTTCATCGTCAGGCGGCGCGGAGGCTGCTCTGTTGTCGTTTGTGCGCTTGCGGTAAATGTGCCCGCCGCTAATGATAGTGTCGAACAAATTGTGACGGCAAGCAGTTTCAGAACGGGTTTCCCGGCATTCATTGTAACCATAGTGCTTTGGCGGAAGATCAATACAATAGTGCGAATATAACGAAAATTTTCGTCATACAAAAAAAATGGATAACTTTGTTCAAACCTAATCCCGTATCATGGTCGAGCGAGATGTTGTTAAATCTCTGAAGGTCGGTTCGATGGAGGCTTTCGATGCCATTTATCGTATCTATCACGCCCGGCTTTTCCATTTCGCTTTCAGGATCACCGGCGGCAACGCCCACCAGGCCGAAGAGCTCACCCAGGGGGTGTTCATCAGGCTGTGGGAGGTGCGCCACCGGATAGATGAGGATAAAAACCTGCTCGCCTTTCTTTGCACCATCGCCAAAAACCGTTTTCTGAACGAATGCTCACATTCACTGATACGATACATCCACGAGGAGTGGATGCGCGACAACTTTGTGGTGACCGACATGTCGACCGAACTGGAAGTCGAGCGAAACGAACTGGAGAGCCTTATCAACGAATTGACCGAAAAACTGCCACCCGCCCGCAAAAAGATATTCATAATGAGCCGGCGCGAGGGGAAGGCGGGTAAAGAAATATCGCGTCTGCTCGACATCTCCGAAAGCACCGTGGAGACCCAGCTCGGCAAGGCGCTGAAGTTCATCAGGGCCGAACTCACAAAATACTACACCCTGCCTGTCGGACCGTTTGTGGCGGCGGTTATTTTTTTGCGTGAATGGATAGTGAAATGAAGACCCTAAACTGTATACAGTGCAGAATGTTATGATGAAGAGAGATAAAGAGAGATTCGAGTCCCTGCTGGCGGGGTGGCTCGACGGAACCATAAGCGAGAGCGACCGCCAGCTGCTGCTCGGCATAATAGGCCGCGACCGGGGGGTGGAGGCGTGGTTCGAGACGCAGATCGACGGCGAACAGGCCCCGCTCGACCGCGAGACCAGCAGGCGAATGCTCGAACGAATACACCGGGTCGTGGAGCGCGAGAACAGGGCGCTGAAAAGGCTGCGCACACGAGCGTTGATGGTGAGAATATCGAAGGCCGCCGCGATGATCGCACTGCCTCTGACGACAGCTTTCGCCACGTGGCGCGTCATGTTGCCCGACGTGCAAAGCGTGCCGGTCGAGGTGATAGTCGAAAGGGGTGAGAAGGCTTCGGTAGTGTTGCCCGACGGATCGAAAGTGTGGCTCAACTCCGACTCGCGGCTGTCGTACTCGCCCGACTCGTGGCCCGATGAGAGGAGCGTGAGTCTCGTGGGCGAGGCCTATTTCGAGGTGCAGGAAGACGAGAAAAGACCGTTCACGGTCACTGCCGGGAAGTTCGATGTGAAGGTACTTGGAACCCGGTTCAACGTCAAAGCCTATCCCGAGGACCGGGTGACGACCTCGACGCTCGTCGAGGGCAGCGTCGAGGTGACGACTCCCAACGGCAGCTACACCATCGAACCGGGCTGGCAGGTCGGTTACGACGCCGTGGACAACGTCACCACGCCTCCGACGCAGGTCGACACGGCCGTCCAAATAGCATGGATCGACAACAAGCTCGTCTTTACCGACGAACTGCTCGAAACTATCGTTACGACCGTCGAGAGGATGTACAATGTCGAAGTGGTGTTTGCCTCGGAGAGCATTCGCTCGCGGCGCTTTTCAGGAACCCTGCCCAACGCGGGACTCAAGGAGTTCCTCGAGGTTATATCGCTCTCCTCGCCCATTTCCTACGTGGTGAAGGATGGCACGGTCTATCTTTCGGAAGACAGCAGGCGCATAGAGTTGTACAGGTAGCAAATTTCTTTTTTTTGACACCCGGATAGCGGTTTTTGAATCGCTAACGGTATACTTGTAGTATAACTAACCTTCTAATTTCATGTTATAATGAGAAAAAGAGTCTACTACAAGTGGTTACTTTCCTGTGCACTCGTGTCGACATGTCTGCTGGCCGCAAGCAGTGTCCACGCTCAGGTTACGGTGCGGAAACAGAACGGCACCGTAAAGGAGATGCTAAAGGAGATCGAACAGTCCAGCGGCTACCGGTTCTTTTACGATGAAGGACTGAACGGCCTGGACGGCAGCGCCTCGCTGTCGGTCGTCGATGTTTCGGTCGAGGATGCGATGGGAGCACTGCTCGACCGCAGCCCAATCTCGTGGCGCATTACCGACGGCAACGTCATCGTGCTCTCTCCCAGGGTACAGCAACGCCAGGGCGGCCCGCAGTCGCAGCAGCCCACGGCTGCGCAACAGACCGTCAGAGTGTCGGGTAATGTTCGCAGCGCGTCGGGCGAGGGTCTCGTCGGTGTGGCCGTCATGGCCGAAGGCTCCAACATTGTGGCCATCACTTCGGCCGACGGAGCCTACTCCATCAACGTCGCGCCGGGCGGCACGCTCCGTTTCAACCTGTTGGGCTACACCGATCAGATCGTTGCGGTGAACGGACGCAACACTATCAACGTCGTCATGGACGACGACATCACCTCGATCGACGATGTGGTGGTCGTGGGCTACGGTTCACAGCGCAGGGCTAACCTGACGGGATCGGTGGCTACCGTGGGTGCCGAGGTGATCGAGAACAAGGTGACGACCAACCTAATGACGGCTCTGACCGGTGAGGCTGCGGGTCTTACCATCATGAACCGCTCGGGACAGCCGGGAGGTACCGCCGACCGTGGCTCCGACCGCAGCATGCGAGTTCGCGGTTCGGGTACTTTCGGTGACGCCGAGCCTCTGGTGCTTGTCGACGGTATGCCCATGAGCATGAACGACGTTCACCCCAACGATGTGGCCTCGGTGACTGTGTTGAAAGACGCGGCGTCGGCGGCGATCTATGGATCGAGGGCCGCAAACGGCGTGATCCTGATCACCACCAAGAGCGGCCAGGTGGGCAAACTGCGCCTGTCGTACAACGGCAGTTTTGGTCTCACCACCTCCACGCGCCTGCCCGATATGGTTAATTCGTGGCAGTTCGCCGAGATGTGGAACGAGGGGATGAGGAACGAAGGGCAGAATCCCGACCGCTTCCCCGACGACATGATAGCGAGAATGAAGGCCGGTGGCAATCCCGACGCGCAGGAGGGCTCCACCGACTGGTTCAAGGAGGTTCTCAACAAGGTGGCCCCCCGCCACATGCACCAGGTTTCGGCAACCGGCGGTTCCGACGGTCTCACCTACATGGCTTCGCTGGGCTACGACCAGCAGGAAGGTTTGATACCAAACACCCCCTGGGAACGTTACAGTGCCCGTCTCAACACCCGCGCGAAAATGACAGAGTGGTTCGATCTGGGATTCAATCTCTCATTCCAGTCGACGACCCGCACACAGCCCGTCAACGGCATCGACAACGTGTTCATGAACATCGGCCGCGGCATGCCCTTCATGCCGGTGAAATACTCCAACGGCGCCTGGTCGTTCCTGTCGATCTCCACCAACCCCGTCCGTAAAGTGAACGGCGATTACGGCTTGTCGTACTTCAACAGCAGCATGACATCCGTCCAACTCAACCCCAGAATAACTCTGGCAAAGGGCCTTGTGGTCGAAGGACAGTTCGGCTACCAAACTTCGTCCAGCCTTCGTAAAAACCACACCAAGATCGTCGACTACGAGGCATTTGAATTCGAAGGCAGGCAGATGCAGGCCGGAGGACCCGACGTGGCCCGCAATCAGGTTCAGGACAACTGGAACATGAGCAAGAACATGACGGCGAACGCCTTCGCCACCTACGATCTGAACGTTGCCGACCGTCACGATTTCAAGTTGATGTTGGGAGCGTCGGCAGAGTACCGCAAGTATGCCAACTCCAGCGCCAGCCGTTACGATCTGCCGAGCAACGAGTACAAAGAGATCGACATAGGCTCCGTAACCACGGCCGCGGCCGGTGGCAACTCGACCTACTCAGCGCTAGCCTCTCTGTTCGGACGTCTTAACTACGCTTTCGACGGCAAGTATCTTTTCGAGGCCAACTTCCGTTACGACGGTTCGTCGAAATTTGCGCGTGGTCAACGTTGGGGGCTCTATCCCTCGTTCTCGGTCGGATGGCGCATCTCCGAGGAGTCGTTCTTCGAAGATGTCAAGAGAGTCGTTCCCAACCTGAAACTCAGAGCGTCATGGGGATTGTTGGGTAACCAGTCCATCAATGACTATCAATTTCTCTCGTCGTTCGACAGCAACGGTTTCTATGTGTTCGACGGCCAGACCTACGACGGGTACCGGGAGCGCAGGATGGGTAACACCGCGATTACCTGGGAAACAAGCCGCAACCTCAATATCGGTCTCGATTTCGCGCTCTTCCGCAACCGTCTCGACGTGACTTTCGACTGGTTCAACCGCGAAACGCAAAACATTCTGCTGCAACTTCCCAAGCCTTCGACCGTGGGAATCGGTGTTCCGACAGTCAACGCCGGCGCGATAGGCAACAAGGGCTGGGAATTCACCCTCGCGTGGCGCGACAAGCTCTGGGGCGGAAAGGGTGGCTATCGGGTGGCATTCAACCTGTCCGACGTTAAGAACACCGTTCTCGACATGGCCGGTTTCAAGTCCAATACCGACGATTTGCAGATCAACCGCGAGGGGGATCCCATGGGTGCCCTCTTTGGATTCGAAACCGTGGGCATAGCCATGCGCGAGTCGGATGTCGACAAATATGGCGCCGTTATGAAGAAGTGGAACCCCAACTGGAGTCTGGGCGACATGATCCTCAAGGATCAGAACGGCGACGGAACGCTCGACGTCGACGACAAGGTGGTGATAGGTGACCCCACACCCCGTTACACCTTCGGTCTGAACCTCGGATTCAACTACGGCAATTTCGACGCGAACGTATTCCTGCAGGGCGTGGGTAAAGCCGACGGTTATGTGGTGGTGGAGATGCTTCAGCCCCTCAACAACGTCTCGGGCCGCGTAGACCACTTCGAAAATGCGTTCCGCCCCCAAAATCCCAACTACGACGCCACCTATCCGAGGTTGCTCGCAACATGGGGACACAACTACGCCAACCAGTCGTACTGGGTGCAAAACGCCGCCTATATGCGTCTGAAAAGCGCGTCGATCGGCTACACGTTCGAGTTACCCAAGTTGGGTATAAGCAAACTGCGCCTCAATCTGTCGGGTGAGAACATGTTCACCATTACCAAATTTACCGTGTGGGATCCCGAAACGCCTCCCGGCGCCAGAACGGTATATCCAATGACAGCCATCTATTCCGTAGGTGTAAACATCACGTTCTAATACTGATAAGAGATGAAAAAGATATTATTATTTACAAGTGTCTCCTGTCTGCTGCTGAGCAGTTGTGAGAAGTTTCTGGACGCTACCCCCGGAAACGAAATGTCGGAAGACAAATTTTGGAGTTCCCCCAACGATGTCGATAAATTCATAGTCAACATGTACGGCAACTCCTTCATGGGGCGCGACGATGTCACCTGTATCTGGATGGAAGATACGATGGGCGATGACTCACATTTGGTGTGGAACTGGTTCGTGGCGCAGTACCAGGCTGTGGTCATGGGTACGGCCGACGCGTACAACAACGTCTCGGCCCGCGTGTGGGAAAAAGCCTACGCCAATATCCGCCGTGCCTGGCAGTTGTTGGAAAACATCGACCGCGTGGAGGGCATATCGCCCGAAAAGAAGAATCAGTACGAGGGCGAGGCACGTTTCATGATGGCCTACGCCTACCACCATCTTGTGAACCATTTCGGCGACGTGCCCCTGGTGGATCACGTGCTGACGATCACCGAGAGCGAAGAGATAACCCGCGCTCCCCAAGCCGAGGTGGTCGACTTCATCCTCGAACAGCTCGACCAGGCGTCCACTCTGCTCAGCGGTGCGGATCGCGTCTATGGCCGACTCACCTCCGGTGCCGCCCAGGCGTTCAAAGCGAGGGTGCTGCTCTACCAATCGCGTTGGGACGAAGTGCTTACCGTCACCAGCGGCCTGATGGGTAAATACACTCTCCACACCGCGGGTGAAACCCCCTACTACGACCTGTTCCACGGCAGTGCCAAACGTGCCGACGAGATCATCCTCACCATTCCGCGCATGGCAAGGACGGGCTCTTCACAGACCGGAACGATTGCCAACCGAACATTTGCAATGAAAGACCAGACCTCCGGCGACCCCTATCGTTCGATGACCCCGACCGGACCGCTCGTGGACTCCTACCCTATGGCCGACGGACGCCTTATCCACGAGGAGGGTTCGACTTGGAGTCCCACCGATCCATACAAAGACCGCGACCCGCGCCTCGAACAGTCGATCACCTATCCGACCGGAATGATCGACGTTTACGATGCCGGCGCAGTGGTGCCGAAGCTCTACGATCCCGAACTCGGTGTCGGGGAGATGGCCAGCGACAACATGCTCTACAACGCCAACGAGCCCTCGGCCACCGGTTTCGTGTGGAAGAAGTTCATCGACTTTTCGCTGCATGGGATGACAAACCTCACCGACTGCACGAACGATAAGATTCTGATCCGCTACGCCGAAGTGCTGCTCATGAGGGCCGAAGCGTTGGCCGAAAGCCAGGGTGCCACGGCCAAAGAGGAGATCATCAATCTCGTCGACCAGTTGCGCGACCGTGTCAAGGGCGGCAAAGTCCACCGCGAGAACTACAACTCGAAGGAGGATCTGGTGAATCTCGTGCGCAACGAACGTCGTGTGGAACTTGCCGGCGAAGGTTTCCGTCCGTGGGATTTGAAGCGGTGGAGACTTGCCGAACTCGACGTCGCTCAGAACGGCTATGGTCTGAAGGGCGAACTCTACGGAGCCTACATGCGTCGCGACGGTACCGGGGCCCAGGATCGCGTCGTGATGGTAGACGGAGTGGCCAGAAGATATGTGGAAACCCGCTATTTCGAGACTTCGAAACATTACCTCCTCCCCGTTCCACAAGGACAGATCGACCTCAACCCCAACCTGACCCAGAACACGGGCTGGTAGGGGTCTCAATGAACACCAATACCAACCGCGGCACCCCGGAAGTCGGCTTTGACTTTCGGGGTGCCATCTTTCCGGGCCGGGATGCTTGAGGTGGTATTGCCCTTCTGCCTCGGGTGTAGCACGGTTTTTGCATTGCTCCGGGGCACTGGGGAAATGAAGAACGAGGTGATGGGAAAGAGGAGAATTGAGGCGCAGACGGCCATTTTCGCGGGAGGCTGTTTTTGGGGCATCGAAGAGGGGATGCGGCGCATAAGGGGGGTTGTCTCGACAGAGGCAGGATACACAGGCGGTGTAACCGAAAACCCGACCTATGAAGAGGTGAAAACCGGCTCCACCGGCCATGCAGAGGCAGTGAGAGTGGTTTTCGACCCCCGTGTGGTGAGCTACGAGGAGCTTGCGCGGCTCTTTTTCGAGATTCACGATCCCACGCAGGTCGACCGTCAGGGGCCCGATGTGGGGACACAATACCGGAGTGCCATATTCTATCTTTCGGACTATCAGCGCGAGATCGCCCAGCGTCTTATCGAAATTCTACGGGCCCGCGGATGGAGGGTGGCCACACGTCTCGAACCCGCCTCGCGATTCTACCGCGCCGAGGAGTACCATCAGCGATGGATCGAAAAATCGGGCCGCACGCCCTGTCTCAACTACACCAAACGATTTTGAGCCGGAATGCCGGCGGCGGATCTTACGGGAAGATATAATAAAAAAGTGGGATCGGCGCCGTGGCTGCCGATCCCCTGCCTATTCTCCTGACTGACTAAAGTACTAACCGATTGTTAGAGGAAAACAGATGTTCTCATGCGGAGTATCAATACCCCGGATTTTGGTCTTCCGGCCGTTTCGGGTCGATCGCGTCGAGGTGTGCCTGCGGGATCGGACGGAAACGGTGGTGAGGCTGAACGTTGCCCGAAGCGAGGTAGTTGTGTGCCCTCACGCGGTTCACGAAGAAGTCGGCGCCGTTACGTACCAAGCGCGACCAACGGTTGAGTTCGGAAAAACACTCACGACCCTGTTCGTCGATGAAGAAGTCGAGCAGCTGCTGTTCGCTCATACTGCTCAGGAAGCCCGACGTGATACGCATGTCATTCTGAGTCGATTTGGTCAGGTCGGCCTTGGAGCCGCCGTCGAACAGATAGAAGTGGTCGTACTTGCTTTCGCCCTCTTTCCAGGCGGCGCGGTCGCGCACGACGTTGATCGCGGCGGCGGCCTCGTCGAACTGGCCGTTCAAAGCGTAAGCTTCGCCCAGAATAATGTACATCTCGGCCAGACGATAGAGCATCAGGTCGCGGAAACCGGCCTGTGCGTCGGCGGTCGGACGACGGCTGTCAAGGTGTTTTGCCATGGTGAGGAACGAGTTGGTGAGCACGTCGCGTTCGTTCACCTGTTGGGCGGTGGGCTTGGGCATCGACTGCAGCGGAATGTACCAGTAGGAGCGTTCCGCACGGGCCAACGCGAGTTTTTCGGCCGGAGTACCGTTGGGGAAACGGTCGTTCAGGTTTTCGAGCGACAGCAGGATGGCGGTGTCGCCGCGCTGGTAGCGCAGGTCGCCTTCCACCTTACCGATCGAGGCGGGATCGAACGAACCGGCACCGTTGGAGTAAGCCCTCCAGCGAACGGTGGGTTCTTCGAGTCCTGCCGTACCGGGATTGTCGTTCGCGTAGTAGACCCAGTTACCGCCTTTGTAGATGCGCGAATCCTGCAATTTACCCGGCTTGTCGTTCATGTAAGCCTGACGGCCGAACAGACCCTCGTCGGAATAGAAGTAGGGCGACGGAGCGTAACGGCGCCACGGCCGGCCGGTGATAAGGTCGCGGTAGACTCCGTGGTGACCGGCCTGGTAGCTTCCGTCGGCGTTTCGTTCGCGCCATCCCCAGATGTTGTTCGATCCGTCGGCATTGCCACCCACGGTGATCATGGTGACGCCTTCGGCCCACATCGTGCCCTGAATGTGCATCCAGTTGCCGCCGTCGTGAACGTTGGTAAGGTTATCCTGGTTGTTGAAGAACGGGCTGTTGAAGTACATGGCGGCGAAGATCAGCTCGGGACCGCGGTAGTTTTGCGTTCCCACGAAACCGGTTTTCGGGTTCCATCTCCACAGGTCGGCGTAGTCGGCGGCCAGAGTGTGGTTGCTGCCGCTGCCTGCGCCCGCGCCGAAGTTACAAACCCGTTCGGCGTAGAAGATGGTCTTTTCCAGGTCGTCGGGTTGCGCGCCACGGTCTTCGTTCATCGCCGGATTGCTCTGGCCCTGGCCGGCCCAGCGCTGGCTGTAACGGTACATGTGCATCTGGGCAAGCAGGAAGCCTGCAGCACCCTTGCTGGCGCGGCCGTAGTCGCCCGTCACACGTCCCGAGGCGTCGGCCCACGGCAGGTCGTTCCACGCCTCGGTGGCATCGCCTATCGCCTGAGCAAGTACATCCTTCTGCGGAGTGAGTACTATATCGAGTTTCGGCTCGGTGACCGGCTCGAGCATCAACGCTGCTTTGCCGAAGTGCTGCACCAGGAAGAAGAAGTAGTAGGAGCGCAGGAATTTCAGTTCGGCCAGACGGACGGTTTTGATCTCGTCGCTGAGAGTACTGCCGGCCACCGTGACCAGACCCTGATTGATGGTGGCGATGTAGCGGTAGAAACCATCCCAGGGGATGCCTCCCGCACTGGGGCTCATCGTACCCGCATAGTAGCTGAACGCGGTGTCGCCCTCGGCCCCGCCGGTGAAGATGTCGGTACCGACCAGCTCCCAAGTGACGCCCGGAGCAACGAATCCCCCGGTCGCAAAGTCGCGCAACCCGTTGTATGAGGCGGCGACAAGACCTTCGGCACCCGCGTCCGAGTCGAAATAGGTGTAGTTCATTTTGTACCCCTTCTCATCGAGAAAGTCGGTACAGGAGGCAAACGACAGCAGCGCTGCGCCCACCAACACAAATCCTATGTTTTTCATTATTTTCATAGTTCAGAATTTTAAACTGTTACTTTAGAATTGCAACTGTACGCCGAATTGGTAAGTGCGGTAGGTGTCGTTGTCGCTGTAATTCCCGTCGTTCGCATCGTAGAAGTTACCCCTGTTCGGCATGTTGGCCGCACCTTCCGGGTCCTTGAACGGATAGGAGGTGATGGGCGCGAACGGGTTGCGGAGCTTGACAAAGAGGCGAAGTTTGGAGATACCGAAACGGTTGAGCAGCGTCTGCGGCAGGGTGTAACCCAGCGTGATGTCGTCGATCTTCAGGTAGTCGCCCTTGTAGTAGCGGTAGCCACCGTTGAAGGGGTGTTCGGCCTGCGACTGAAGCGGTTTGATGTAGAGCGAGTTGGTGTCGCGCGGAGTCCAGTATTTGCCGTAGGTGCCGGCGTAGCGGCCGGCAAAGCCTACTCCCGAGCTTTTGTAGACCGTGAAACCGGTGGCCCAGTAGGCGAACACGAACAGGTCGAGTGCGCTACCGTTGGCAAACGAGTAGTTGAAGGTATTGGAGAGGCTGCCTGTGAACGTGGGCATCTTTTGGCCGCGGATCACGCGGTCGTTCTGCTCGTTGATGCGGTAGTCGCCGTTCTGGTCGACGATGCGGTAGGTACCCGGCTGGTAGGTCGAAGTCGCTCCGGGGTCTTTCTCAAGGAACTTGGCCATTTCGTCCATGTCGGCCTTCGAGTAACCCCACAGGGTCGGATAGCCTTCGTAGTCGTAGAAAGTGTGGATGGCGTGGCCCACGAACCAGCGGTTGACGACGTCTTCGGTCATTCCGGAGTTGAGTTTCAATATCTCCTCCTTGTTATATGCCAACGTGAGGTCGGTGCTCCAGGTGAAACGATCCTTGCGAATGTTGATGGAGCTAAGAGTCAGCTCTATACCCTGGTTCTGAGTCTCCCCTACGTTCTGCTGAATACTGCCGAAGCCCGCGGCCATGGGAAGCCTGCGGCTCATAAGCAGGTCGGTGGTGTGAACACGGTAGAGGTCGAGAGAGGCCCTGAGGCGGCCGTTCCACAGCGCGGCGTCGACACCGATGCTGAGGGTTGCCGAACGTTCCCAGCCCAGATTGGGGTTGGAGAGCCCGTTGGGACGGTAACCACCTGCACCTACATCACCCCAGTTGTAGCGGCCTCTGAAGATGCTGCCCACCGTGGAGTAGGGATTGATCGACTGCTGGCCCGACATACCGTAGCCGAGGCGCAGTTTCAGGTCGGAGAGAGTTCCGAGGGAGCCCGCCATGAAGGGTTCGTCGATGATGCGCCACGCGAAAGCCGCCGACGGGAATCCCGACCATTTGTGACCTTCGGCCAATACCGACGCGCCGTCGTAGCGGTAGGTGAGGTCGAGCAGGTATTTACCCTTGAAACCATAGTGCGCGCGTGCGAAATAAGAGAGAAGTGTGCGCTGCGAGAAGTCGGTCTCGACGGTCTTGGTGCCGATGGCGTTTTGGAGTTCGTTCCACTTCTGAGTTTCGAGCGGAAGGTCGAGTGCGCCGGCACGCAGACGTTCGTACACCGATTTGAAGGCGTCCTGCGCGATCATCACCGAGAAGTCGTGGTCGCCGATGCGGTCGGCGTAGGTCAGCGTCTGGGTGAAAGTCCAGTCGCGGTTGATGTCGGCGTAGGAGCGGGCTTCGGACTGACCGAACTGTTTTTCGGAAGATGCCGAGGCCCAGAAACGCTGCTCCTGGTCGAGGCGCTTGGTGGTACCGAAGCTGGCGTAGTAGGTCAACTGGGGTATCAGTTTGATGCGCGTGTAGAGCGTGGTCGCAAAACGGTTGTTCTTGTTGATACCGTCGATACCCTCGAGGTCGAGGAACGGACTGTACCAAAGCGGTTCGCCGCCGGGGGTGGGAATAATGCCGTTGGCAATGTCACCCGGTTTGGTGGTGTCGTATGATCCGTCGGGATTCTTAGGTGAGTAGAACGGGTTGGAAAGAGGACTGAACTGGCTTCCCACGCCGAAGTCGTTCCACCATTCCATATATGAGAAGTTGGCACGGGCACCCACGGTGATGGCTTTCGTTACCACCTGTTCGATGTTCATGTTGACCGTGTAGCGTTTGCGGTAGGAGTCCATCTGGCGAACCTGGTTGTTCATGAGGTTACCGGAGATGGCTATCTGGGTGCTCTCGCTGCCGCCGCGGATATTGACGTTGTGAGAGTGCTGAACCCAGTTGCTGCGCCAGCGCGAGGTCTGCCAGTTGTAGTTGCGCACATTGTCAGGGTTGTAGACGTCGCCATTCCACCCTTGGCGGACAGAGTTGGCAATATATCCCGATCCATCCTTGGATACGTCGATCAGCTGGAGGTCGAGAGCCAGATTGGGCGTTTCCGACGGATAGTTGGAAGCGGGATTGATCGTGTAGCCACCATTTCCGTCGTAGATGTACTGGCGGCTCGATTCGCGCAGGTATTCGAGAAACTCACCGCCATCCATGTCGCGGCGCCAGCGGTTGTTCTCCTGAATGTTGACGTAGCCGTCGTAGGTGACGGTCACGCGGCCCTTGAGCCCCTGTTTGGTGGTGACGAGAATAACCCCGTTGGCACCCCTCGAACCGTAGATGGCCGTTGCGGAGGCGTCCTTGAGGATTTCGATCGACTCCACGTCGTTGGGGTTGACGAGGTCGAGGCCACCCACCTGGGGAATACCGTCGATCACGAACAGCGGGTCGTTGCTCGCATTGATGGAGCGGTTACCGCGGACACGAATCTGAGGATTCAGACCGTCGCCTGTGACCACCACCCCCGCTGCTTTCCCCCTAAGCGCCTCCTGAATGGAGGTGGGGGCGGTGACCATCAGGTCTTCTGCCTTCACCTGCGCAACCGCACCGGTGAGGTCTCTTTTGGTAGTGGTACCGTATCCGATCACAACCACGTCGTCGATGACGGTAGTTTCGGCGGCCATGATCACGTCGATCACCGTGCGGCCTCCGACCGGGAGCACCTGGGTTTCGTAGCCGAAATAACGGTAGCTGATCGAGGCTTCGGAAGCGACATTGATCTGGTACGAGCCGTTCGCGCCGGTGGCGGTACTGACTGTGGTGCCGTCGACATAGACAACGACTCCGACCAATGGAGAGCCCGATTCGTCCGTTACGGTACCGCGTACCGTAACGTTCTGGGCCAACCCCTGGAATGACACGGAGAACAGTGTCGTCATCAGCACCATTACCTTTAGAATTGTAGATTTTCTCATAAGTAAGATGATTTAGAGTTAATGAATAGTTTAGGTGGTTCATCGTTCAGCCATGGGAAAAATGAACATGCAAAAGTAGAGAGGCTCGCAAAGACCGGCGTTACCCGGTGAAACATATACTTCATCCAATGAAACATTTTCCGATTTTTACCCTTTTTTTGCATTTGTTCCCATAAAAAAGCGCAGGTATCGAAAAGAAGATCGTAAATTTGCCGCACCAATAAGTCGGCCCGCAGGCCCGACGGCTAACCTTAGAAACTGCGACGCATGGCAACCTCCAATTTCAAGCATACTCTTTTATTAATCGGTTTTCTTCTGTGCAGCGCGGCGCTACGCGGACAGCAGGCCCGCCTCTACTCTTCGCAGCAGGGGCTGCCAAATACCCGCATCAACCGGGTGTATCAGGACCCGGGAGGAACGATTTGGGTCGCGTCGCGCAACGGGCTGAGTTACTTCGACGGAATGCATTTCACCACCTTCCGGCGCTCGGGCGACCCCGCGGGGGGGCTAAAAAACGATCTGGTTACCGCCATCTTCACCGACAGCCGGGGAACGTGCTGGACAGGCACATCCGAAGGGGTGCAGATTTTCGATCCCGAGTACCACACCTTCACCGATTTTGCGATCGGCCCTCCCGACAGAACCCACTATATATCCTCGATCGGAGAGACCCCCGACGGGAAACGTATAGTGATCGCCACCTCCGGGGCCCGTTTCCGCGTATTCGACGCCGACACGCACCAGCCCGACTCACTCTACACCAACCGGCTCAACGAACTGATCCGGGGCGAATTTTCCGGCAAGACGCTCATCGACTCGCACGGCATCATGTGGATGTATTCCGAGAACGGACTCTGCCGCATAGACCCGGAGCGGGGCGAGGCCGACAGCCGCCTGTGGGGAGCCGCGCGGGAGCGGGTTCCGGCCGGAATATCGGTATCGGTGGTGAGAGAGGAGCCGCGCTCGGGCCTGGTGCTCATAGGCACCTTCAACCACGGAGTGTTCATCTACGACCCGGCTTTGGGCTACGTCCGTCCTCCGCGCGGAGGCGTTTCGCGCTACCGCGTGCGCGATATTCTGGCGATGGAGAGACCGGGGCCCTCCGGCAGGCAGGAGGTGTGGATAGGAACCGAGGAGTCGGGCATCCGCCGTTTCGACCCCGACACGGAGCGGATCACGGAGGTCGACATACGCCGCTCGCCGGTCGATCCCGACCGCGGCAAGATACACACCCTGATGCAGGACAGGCAGGGGAATGTGTGGGCAGGGATTTTCCAGACGGGCCTGTTGGTCATCCCCCGCTCGGTCTACGGTTTCGAATACAACGCCTTCACGGCGGACGGGGAGCCGCGCGGCGAGAACCTTGCCTGCGTCACCTCCGTAGTCCGCGACCGCTCGGGGACGCTGTGGGTCGGCACCGATGGCGCCGGGTTGTTCCGTCTCGACGAGGGCGGCCGTACCCGCCGTTTCACGCGCGAGAACACCGGCGAGTTGCACAACAACTCGATCATGAACCTGACCCTCGACGGGCAGGGAAAACTGTGGATCGCGACCTACATGGGCGGCATCACGACCTGGGCGCCGCAGGAGGGTTTTCGCCGCTTTTCGTCCCATCCAGACCTGCAAAAGGCCGTCCACTCGGCCTACGACGGCGACACGGGCACGATCTGGTACGGCACCCACGGTTCGGGAGTGGTGAGGGTGTCGGTGGCCGACGGACGGGTGGAGCGTTTCGCCGGGGGCATTCCGGGTTACGTCAACTCGGTCGTCCTCGATTCGCAGGAGCGCCTGTGGGTCACTTCGGCCGGCGGCCTCACCTGTTTCGACATCGCCACGCAAAGGGCCGACACCACACGGACTATCGGACGGCACGACCTGAACTCGATTCACCGGGGGCGCGACGGAGTGCTGTGGATAGGTTCGCCCGACGGGCTCGTGCGTTACGATCCGGAAACTAACGAATCGACGCGCTATACCCGCGAGCACGGACTGCCCGACAACATGATCTACTCCATAGAGGAGGATTCCGACGGCGTGCTGTGGATCGGAACCGGATTCGGGCTCTCGCGGTTCGATCCGCGTGAGGGTGTATTCCGTAACTTCTACGCCTACGACGGCCTTCAGGACAACGAGTTCCAGAACGATGCCAGCAACATCGACTCCGACGGAAAACTCTTTTTCGGCGGGATAGGCGGCCTCACCTCGTTCTATCCCGACGGAGTGGCCGAGTGGGAGGAGCCGCTGAGCGACATACGTTTTTCGAAACTGACCGTGGCGGGCCGCAACGTCGATTACAGGGAGCAGACGGGACGGCACCGGATTCTCGACCGCCCCATCGACCAGGCACGGCGGATAGTGCTCAACCAGAGCCAGAACAACTTCTCGATAGAGTTTTCGGTGCTCGAATACACCAATCCGCAAAAGGTGCGTTACAGCTACCTGATGGAGGGTTTCGATTCGGGTTGGCGCCGTGCCGAGGGTACTCAGCGGTCGGTCACCTACACCAACCTGCCCGACGGAAACTACCGCTTTCACATAAAGGCCGTGTTCGACGGCGACATCGACGAGGACGGGGCCGCTTCCAATGTGATCGAGATCCGCATACTGCCGCCGTGGTACAAAACGTGGTGGGCGTGGTTGGTCTATGCCGCGATGGCTGCAACGACTGTGTGGCTCTTTATCCGTTTCCTGCGGCGGCGACGCCTGCGCCATGAGGAGCAGCTGGCAATGGAGCGCAAAGATCTGAGGTTGCAAATGTTCACCGACCTGTCGCACGAGATACGCACTCCGCTGACGCTGGTGATGACGCCGCTCAAGGCGATGTGGGAGGGCGAGAGCGACGGCAAACGGAGGGGCATCTATAACCTGATGTACCGCAACGCCCGGCGTATCCTGACTATCATCAACCAGTTGATCGACATGAACCGCATAGGCACGCCGCAGTTCAGGATGCGTTTCTACCGCACCGACATGATCGCCTTCCTCAACGACATAGTCAGCGCGTTTGAGCATCAGGCCGTCGTGCGCAACATAGACTGCCGGACTATGTCGCCCCGCGAGTCGCTCGACGTGTGGATCGACCAGTGCCATTTCGACAAGGTGGTGTTCAACATACTCTCCAACGCATTCAAATTCACGCCCGACGACGGGACCGTGCTGATCTCGCTCGAAACCTATCTCAACAGCCGGCAAAGCGGCATATCGGTCGATGTCCCGAGGTATCTTGAGATACGTTTCGAAAACTCGGGCAGCCGCATTCCGCCCGGAGACATGGAGCACATCTTTGAACGTTTCGGGCAGGCCGACGGCAGCCGCAGCGCCGGTTCGGGCATCGGCCTGCATCTGGCGAAACGCATCGTGGAGTTGCACTACGGCACCATCGAAGCCGAGAACACCGAGACGGGGGTGGCCTTCGTTCTGCGCATTCCGCTGGGCGAGGCCCACCTGTCGGCCGAACAGAAAGCCGAAACGACGGGCGGCAACGACACCTACGGGATCATAAGCCCCGAAAGGGACGGCGATCTCGACAGGTTGGCCGCCGAAGCCGGGGAGCATCAGCATCCGGCGACGGACGAGGGCTCGCTGCGAACGATCTATTTTGTGGACGACGACACCGACCTGTTGAAATACATACACCTCGAACTTTCGGATGAGTACCGGATAGAGACCTTTCCCGACGGCGAGAAGGCGTGGGAGGCGATCCTTGCCGGTGCCCCCGACGCTGTGGTGACCGACCTTGCGATGCCCCTGGGCGACGGAGCGGCGCTATGCCGCAGGATTCGCGAAAACCGCAAGACCGACCATCTGCCCATCATAGTGCTGACCGCCGAAACGGCCGAGGAGAGCGAGTGCCGCTGTCTGGAGAATGGCGCCGACCGCTATCTGACCAAGCCGGTCGGCCTGGAACTGCTGAAGTGGACTATCGCTCAGGCAATCGGTGTGCGCGAGACGCTGCGCAGCAAATACAGCACCGAGGCCGGCGAGGGCGACACCGACGGAGACGCGGCAGGTGACGGGGGAAGTGACACCGGAGCGAGCACTCCCGACAGCCGTTTCGTGGCAAAGGTGATCGAGAGCATCCGCCGCAATATCGAAGATCCCGAGTTGAGTGTCGAGCAGCTCAGTGCCGAGATCGGCATCAGCCGCGTGCATCTGGGGCGCAAACTGAAGGAGAACCTCGACATGTCGCCCAGCATGCTGATCCGTTCGATCCGCCTTCGCCACGGCGCCTACCTGCTGGTGCGGCATAATCTCTACGTTTCGGAGGTGGCCGACAGGGTGGGATTCTCTTCGCCGTCGTCGTTCTCAAACAGTTTCAGAGACTACTTCGGCATGAGCCCCACCGAGTACGCGGCCAAAAACGCCGATAACGAGGAGATGACCACCGGATTCGACATATCGTCGTGAGGGGGGATTTCGGGAAATTTAGTATTTTTGGTGCGTGCCGCACGGGCAGATAGCAGCAAACACCTTACTCGACCGCGCCGTATCACGTGAATTTGCATTTTTCTTCATATTTTTGCACTATGCGAAAACTTTCGATGAACGAACTTGGCCGGCCGGCCGTGAGCGAGGCGCCGTTGCTGCCGCGCATGCCGGTGGCGGTGGTGCTCGACAACGTGCGGAGTCTCAACAATGTGGGGTCGTTTTTCCGCACCTGCGACGCTTTCGCCGTGGAGCGCCTCGTGCTGTGCGGCATAACCGGCTCGCCGCCCGACCGCGAGATTCATAAAACTGCTCTCGGGGCAGAGCAGACCGTTCCCTGGGAGCACCACACTTCCGCCGCCGAGGCCGTGACCCGGCTCCGCGGCGAGGGCTATACTCCCCTTGCGGTGGAGCAGGTGGAGGGGTCGGCCCGGCTCGATGAATTCACCCCCGAACCGGCCATGAAATATGCCCTCGTGTTTGGCAACGAGGTCGATGGTGTATCGCAGGGCGCGCTCGATGTGTGCGCCGGTGCGATCGAGATACCGCAGGCCGGCACCAAACATTCGCTCAACGTGGCAGTCAGCGGCGGCGTGGTGTTGTGGCGCTTTTTTTGTGCATTCCGCAAACTATTGTAACTTCGCCTCATCAACAATCGCAATTTATGTCGACAGAAGGAAAGACCAGGCCGGTGACGACCCACCGGTTGATGGAGATGAAACAGAGAGGCGAACGGATCGCCATGCTCACAGCCTATGACTACTCCACCGCCCGCATCATGGACGCCGCGGGGATGGACGTGATACTCGTGGGCGACTCGGCGGCAAACGTCATGGCGGGGTTCGACTCGACGCTGCCCATCACGCTCGACAATATGATCTATCACGCAAAGAGCGTGGTGAGAGCCGTCAAAAGGGCGCTCGTTGTGGTCGACCTTCCGTTCGGCACCTATCAGGGCAACTCGAAGGAGGCGCTGGCGTCGGCAGTGCGCATCATGAAGGAGACCGAGGCCAACGCCGTCAAGCTCGAAGGGGGCCTGGAGGTGATAGAGTCGGTGCAGAGGATACTGTCGGCGGGTATTCCCGTGATGGGCCATCTGGGGCTCACCCCGCAGTCGATCCACCAGTTCGGCACCTACACCGTGAGGGCCCGCGAGGAGGCCGAGGCCGCCAAACTTGCCGACGACGCGGCGCTGCTCGAGCGTGCGGGATGTTTCGGGCTCGTGCTCGAGAAGATTCCGGCCGATCTTGCCGCGCGTGTGTCGGCCTCGCTGCGCATACCCACGATCAGCATCGGCGCCGGTGGAGGCTGCGACGGCCAGGTGCTCGTGATGCACGACATGCTGGGCATCAACACCGAGTTCTCGCCCCGTTTCCTGCGCCGCTATGCCGACCTCTTTACCATCATGACCGATGCTTTCGTCAACTATATCGCCGATGTGAAGAGCGGGGCTTTTCCCAGCGACGCCGAACAGTATTGACCATCTGTCATTGCGGGTTTCGCCGGGGTGAAACAATCCAGAGTGTCAGCCGATAGTATGGATTGCTTAGTCGCCAAGGCTCCTCGCAATGACGACGCTAAACATACCCTGATGAAACAACTTATTTTGGCATTCGCCGCCCTCGCGGCGATCGGAATTGCCGGGGCGCAGGATAAACCGCGGATCGCCATCGCGGGCATCTCCATAGAGTCGAGCACCTTCTCCCCCGCCCTCTCCACCGAGGATATGTTTCGCAAGCGCACGGGCGAGTCATTGGTTGACGGTTATACTTTTCTGCGTCCCGGCACTCCCGCCCGCGCCGCCGCCGAGTGGCTGCCGGTGATGGTGGCCGCCGCGACTCCGGGAGGGGCCGTCACGCGCGAGACCTACGAATCGCTCACCGGGCAGATACTCGACGGACTGCGGGCCGTGATGCCGATCGACGCACTCTTTTTCGACATTCACGGCGCGATGAGCGTAGTGGGGATGGACGATCCCGAGGCCGATCTGATAGTCCGTATCCGCGAGGTGATCGGCACCGGGCCGCTTATCTCGACCTGTATGGATACCCATGGCAATCCCACCGTGAGGCTCGCCACCCACACCGACCTCATAACCTGCTACCGACTCGCGCCACACGAAGACAGCATGGAGTCGCGCGAGAGGGCTGTCGCGAACCTGCTCGACCGATTGCAAAGCGGCGCCGGGCGGCCGAAGTATAAAGTGTGGATACCGGTGCCGATACTGCTTCCGGGCGAGCAGACCAGCACGCGCGTGGAACCCGCCCGGTCGCTCTTCGGGGCGATTGCGCCAGCGACGGGCAATCCCGGAGTTATCGACGCCGCGATCTGGATAGGCTACGCCTGGGCCGACGAGCCACGCAACCACGCCGTGGTGATGGCC
>DBDQ01000137.1:0-566 GCA_002293665.1 Alistipes sp. UBA928
CTCGTCGCCGGTGCCGCGGGTCACCGACAGCCAGTTGCTCTCGCCCACGGAGAACTGCTCCCACCTGAGGTTATCCGCGATGGTGACGTAGAGGGAGCGGGTCGAGGTGTCGCGCGGGCCGAACGGCTCGATGGTGCGCGGCGCCACGCCGNNTACCTCCATGGGCAGCTGTATGAAAGGGATGTCGAGGCGCAGGCCGTCGCCCGAGATGACGGTGATCGTGTCGCCGCGCGGGTCGAGGCTCTCGTTGCTGCCGAGCGCCTGTATCCACAGCAGGTCGGGGGCGTTGTCGTCGTACTCCACATTGAGCCACTCTGCGGGAACACCGGCGGTATCGGCCATCCACGACGCCGACGCACTGATAGTCACCGAGTGGGCGTCGGTGTCGGTGGCCGCAATCTCGATGCCGCTCCCGGGCACGTCGGCGCGCAGATACTTGCCGTCGTTGGCGCATCCCCACAGCAACGCCGAGGAGAGTAGAAGTGCTCCCGTGCGCGAAATGGAAATCGGTATAATAAAAAGAATATATTTCATAGCTTTTGAGTACAAAGGTATGGAAAAAATTG
>DBDQ01000137.1:630-5060 GCA_002293665.1 Alistipes sp. UBA928
CGGTATGCAGCTTACCGGCACCCTCTTTTCGGACGCCGCCGCGGTACTGGGCAATGGCATCTCGACATTTCCCGATTTCCCGGCCGAAATCCGCGCTCCGCAGGGTACAGTGGCCGGAGTTTCGGGATTCCAGGTACACTTCGGTTCGCGCCCGATGGCTACGCCGGGCGACTACTGCGACGCTTTGGTGGCGATGAACCCTGCGGCGCTAAAAGCCAACGCGCGCTGGTTGAAACCCGACGCGACGGTAATTCTCGACGGCGACACGATTACCGAAAAGGAGCTCCGCAAGGCGGGATTTTCGACCGACGATCCGATCGCCGAGTTGGGCCTGGCGGGTCATAACATCGTGATGCCGAACATCACCTCAATGACGCGCGACGCCGTCGACGGCCTGGGGCTCGACGCGAAGGGAGCCGCCAAGTGCAAGAACATGTTTGCGCTGGGGATATGTTTCTACCTCTACAACAAACCGATGGAGCACACGTTTGGATACATCGAGCGGAAGTTCGGGAAGAAGAACCCCGCCGTGGCCGAGGCCAACGTGCGCGCCCTGAAGGCCGGTTACAACTACTCGGCCAACACACATATATTTGCCAACACCTACGACGTGGCACCCGCAACGGCGCTGCCCAAGGGCACGTACCGCACCATTAACGGGAATCAGGCCACCGCGTGGGGTTTCATTGCCGCCGCAGAAAAGAGCGGACGGCCCCTCTTCTGCGGATCGTATCCCATCACTCCCGCCACGGTTATTCTGGAGGAACTCGCCAAGCGGCGCGACCTGGGGGTGACGACCGTGCAGGCCGAGGATGAGATAGCTGGCATATGCACCTCGATAGGGGCGGCGTTCGCCGGTTCGCTCGCCGTGACGACCACCTCGGGGCCGGGGCTGTCGCTCAAGAGCGAGGCGATGGGGCTGGCGGTGATGACCGAATTGCCTCTGGTCGTGGTCGATGTTCAGCGTGGCGGGCCCTCGACGGGGCTTCCGACTAAGACCGAACAGAGCGACCTGTTGCAGGCGCTGTACGGACGCAACGGCGAGGCGCCGATGGTGGTGATCGCCGCCTCGACCCCTTCCGACTGTTTCCACTACGCTTTTTGGGCCGCAAAGATCGCGCTCGAACGCATGACGCCCGTCATTCTTCTGACCGACGGATTTATTGCCAACGGCAGCGAGCCGTGGCGCATACCTTCGATGGGCGACTACCCGTCGATTACGGCGCCTGTGGTGAGCGAACTCCAGGGCGACTGCTACTACTCCTATGACCGCGATCCCGAAGTGGGTGCTCGCTCGTGGGCCATTCCGGGTACTCCGGCTTTGGAACACCGCATCGGCGGGCTCGAAAAACATCAGCGCACCGGGGCCGTGTCGCACGATCCGGCGAATCACCAGACTATGACCGAACTGCGCGCCGCGAAGGTGGCGAAAGTGGTCGACATGATCCCTGCGCAGCAGATAACGCTCGGCGACGCGGAAGGCGATCTGTTGGTCGTGGGGTGGGGTGGTACGAAAGGCCATCTGCAAAGCGCGGTGGAGCAACTGAGAGCCGGAGGAAACAGCGTGTCGCTGTGCCACTTCAACTGGATCGACCCGCTGCCACGCGGCTGCGAGGAGATATTCGCCAGGTTCAAGCGCATCGTCGTGTGCGAACTCAACATGGGGCAGTTCGCCGGCTACCTGCGCATGAACTTCCAGAAATACAACTTCGAACAGTACAACAAGGTGCAGGGCCTGCCCTTCACCGTCGACGAACTCGTCGCCCATTTATCAACCCTGTTAAAGTAAGATCATCATGGCACAAAATTGTATATATTCGGCAGCCGATTTCAAAAGCGATCAGGAGGTTAAGTGGTGTCCGGGCTGCGGTGACCACGCGGTGTTGAACTCGATGCAGGGTGCGCTGGCCCAGGTCGCCACCGAAGACGGCATACCCAGGGAGCGGTTTACGGTTGTTTCGGGTATCGGTTGCTCGTCGCGGTTCCCCTATTATGTCAAAACCTACGGTTTCCACGGTATTCACGGACGCGCCGCGGCAATCGCCACGGGCGTAAAGACGGCAAATCCCGAGCTCAACGTGTGGGTGGCAACGGGCGACGGCGACTCGCTCGCCATCGGCGGCAACCACTTTATCCACGCTGTTCGCAGAAACATCGACCTCACTATGATGCTCTTCAATAACGAGATTTACGGGTTGACGAAGGGGCAGTACTCGCCCACGACCAAGTTGGGCAAGGTGACGAAAACTTCGCCGTTCGGAACGGTCGAAAAACCTTTCAAGCCGGGCGAACTGTGCATCGGCGCCGGGGGAACGTTCTTCGCCCGCAGCGTCGACGCCGAGGTGGCGCTGACGAAAGAATTATTGGTTGCGGGTGCACGCCACAAAGGGATGGCGATCGTGGAGGCACTCGTGAACTGCGTTATTTTCAACGATAAAACCCACGCCACGTATGCCGGCGACAAGGCTACGCGCGCCGAGAACACGATCCTGCTGAAACACGGCGAAAAGATGATTTACGGCGCCGCGAAAGACAAGGGTTTGGCATTCGACGGCGAAAAGCTGAAAGTGGTGCCTGCCAACGATCCCGGCGTTTTGACCCACGACGCGCACGCCGCCAACCCTATGGTGCACTTCCTGCTCGCGGGCATGTCGTGGCCCGACTACCCGGTGGCGCTGGGGATAATCCGCCAGGTCGAGGCCCCCGCCTACGACGCCGAAGTCGCCCGCCAGGTAGCCGAACAGTGCGCCGGTGCGAAGATCACGAACGTCGACGGTCTTCTCGCCTCCGGCTCCACTTGGGCGGTGTGATAAATATCTATTAATAAGACAACACACGGCTCCCTGCATACGCGGGGAGCCGTGTGTTGTGTATGCAGAACAATCAGAGTAGTGACGCGCGGACTTCCCTTATGCGGTTGAGGCGCAGGATGGTTTTCTTGTCCTGGCTGGCACGCCGTAGATCGTAATCGGTTTGCAGATCGACGTAGATGTGTGCCTTTATTCCGAGGGCCGCTTCGACGAGCAACGCAAAGTCGGTTGTGATCGGTCGTTTGCCGTTCAAAATCTCGTTCAGCATCGAGGCGGAGACACCGATCGTTTCCGCAAATGTTTTTTGCGAAATTTTGCGAAACAGCAACTCATCCTTCAGCATCTCGCCTGGATGGATGGCTACGTATGAGTTCCCTGGATTATTCATGGCCGTTTATCTGTAATGGTTCGTTATGTCTTTCAATGTACATACGGTGAGTACCGTTTCGTTAGTGTCGTTGTCTGTCGTCACGGTGAACTCAAGCCGGTATTGGAGGTTGATCCTCACCGACGAAAGCCCCTTTTTGTCGCCCGACAACGCCTCGTAATTTAGCGAATGGATCGGAAAAAGTTCTTCGATGCGACGGGCGGCGGCGAGATACTTCACACATTTGATATATCCCCTGATGACCTGAGGCTGGTATCTGTGCTTTTTATCTCTCGACAGCCCCGTTTCATATAACTCCTCGAGGTATGGTTTGTCATATTTTATCTCCACTTTCGACGTTGCTTACAGTGCAAAGGTAATGTTTTCCTGGAATAAATTCACTTTTCAGCAGAATAACTTCACATTTCGAGAGAATTATCGGTCGGATGAGATCCGTCTGGAGCCGTCGGGCAGGAGGTCGATGCGCAGGCGGAGGGTGTTGGGGGGGAGAAGTTGCTCGATCTTTTCGGGCCACTCCACAAGGCACAACTCGCCGCTGTAAAAATACTCCTCGTAGCCGAGGTCGAACGCCTCGCGCACATCGTCGATGCGGTAGAAATCGAAGTGGTAGATGTGGCGGCCGTCACCCGCGATGTAGTCGTTTACGAGCGCGAATGTGGGGCTGGTCACCTCGTCTTCCGAGCCCATTTCGCGCAACAGGGCGCTGATAAGCGTGGTCTTGCCGGCTCCCATCTCACCGTACAGCGCCACGACTCCGCGACCATCGAGCAGGGGCGCGAGCTCCCTCGCGGCGGCAGGCAAGCCTGCCAAATCTTTAACAATAAACTCCATCACTGTTTCGGGTTGAGGACAATATAAGGCACGATCATCTCCTCCATCGACACGCCGCCGTGTTGGAACGTGTGGCGGTAGTAGCGCACGAACTGCGAGGCGTTGTTCTGGTAGATGATGTAGTCGCGGCCCGTGGCGAAGACGTAGGTCGACGAAAGGTTGCCCTTGGGGAGTTGGAACTCCTCGGGGTGGAGAACCTCGAATAGTTCGCGGTTCGAGTAGCCGCCTATGCGTTTGCCCGTCTTGTAGCGCAGGTTTTGCGACGTCTCGCGGTCGGCGATCACCTTCACCGGGCGGTCGACACGGATCGTGCCGTGGTCGGAGGTGACGATCACGCGGTGGCCGCGCGCCGCGAGCAGCTTCAGAATGGTGTACAGGTCGCTGTGCTCGAACCACGAGCG
>DBDQ01000137.1:5077-5437 GCA_002293665.1 Alistipes sp. UBA928
GTGCGTGCGTGCGACAGGATGTCGAGAAAGTTGTAGACTATTACCGAAAAGTCGGCGTCGTAGACCCTCTGGATATTTTCGATGAGGCGGCGCCCCTGCTCGGGACGCACGAGCTTGTCGAACGTGGTGCGCCATGCTCCCCGGCCAGCCGACTGTATCTGGCGGCGCAGAAACTGCTCCTCGTACTGGTTCTTGNNGTTGAGCCATTTGTCGGGCAGCAGCTTGTCGATGGCGAGGGGCGTGAGGCCGGCGAATATGGCGTTGCGCGCGTACTGGGTGGCGGTGGGCAGGATGGCGCAGTAGAAATCCTCGGCCCCGACGTCGAACATCTCGCCCGCCAGGTCGCGCACCGCCAGCCAC
>DBDQ01000113.1 GCA_002293665.1 Alistipes sp. UBA928
CATGCACTGGCATGTTCACAAGACTGGGGCGCGGCACTATGAGGCGTACCGCCGGGCGGGTGTGGCGCGGATGCCGGTGAGCGTGTGTCTCGGCGGCGACCCGGCATATACTTACGCCGCGACGGCGCCCATGCCCNNTGGACGAGTATCTGTTGGCGGGGTTCCTGAGGCAGCGGCCCGTGAGGCTCGTGCGGTGTGTGACGAACGACCTGTGGGTGCCGGACGACTGCGATTTTGTGATCGAGGGGTGGGTGGATGTGAACGAGCCGCTGCGCACGGAGGGGCCTTTCGGCGATCACACGGGATTCTACTCGCTGGATGATTTGTATCCGGTTTTCCATGTCGAGGCGATCACCCATCGGCGCGGCGCGGTTTATCCGGCCACCGTGGTGGGGGTGCCGCCGCAGGAGGATGCGTGGTTTGCCGCGGCTACCGAGAAGATATTTTTGCCGCCCATTCGCTACGCTTTGCAGCCCGAAGTGCGCGATCTTTATATGCCTTCGGCGGGGTGTGCGCACAATCTTGCCATCGTGACGATGGAGAGTTCCTACGCCGGGCAAAGCGAGAAGGTTGCCTCGGCGCTTTGGGGGGCGGGGCAGATGATGTTCAACAAGGTGTTGATAGCTGCTCCGGCGGGGTTTCCGATCCGCGATACGGAGGCGGTACTCGGGTTGTTGCGGGGGATCGACCCGGCGCGCGATCTTGTCTTTGGGCACGGGATTCTGGATGTGCTCGACCATGCGACTGCGACTCCGGGGATTGGGGGGAAACTTTTGATAGATGCCACGCAGAGTGCGGGAAGTTGGACTAAAGCCCCGGAAGATGGGACGGTTAAAACCGACGGCAATATTGAGTTTGTATTCGATGAGGCCGCGGATGGGTTGACGGATTATGAGCGGTTGTGGCTGGGGTTGGCGAATATTGATCCCGGGCGGGATGTCTCTTTTGACGGCGGGGTGGCAGTTGTGGATTGCAGAGCGAAAACAGCACGCAAAACGGCTCATGGTGAAAAAACAAATTCGCCGTGGCCGTTGCCACCGCGGCGGTGGCCCAATGTGGTGGTGATGGATGAGGCGACCGTTGCGCTTGTGGACAGGCGTTGGGCGGAGTATGGGCTCGGCGATCCCCTGCCCTCGCCTTCCGATCGTTATCGGAAACTTTTGCTCTCCGACGGTGCCGAAGCGTAAAAAGTGTTATCTTTGCGGCGAGCACCTCAAGGCTTGTTTTAGCATATAATTTGAACCGTTGGATGACTACCCAACGAGGTTAGACCCTCGGTAGGGATAGTCGTCTGATGGTTCTGTGCATTGCAGCTTGAGGTGCTCAATGGCCGAGGGTCTTTTTTTTACACTCCGCTCGACCCGAATGAAAAAAGAAGACCGCCGTTTTTCCGTGCGTGAGGCGCGGGCCGTTTTGTGGCTGCTGCCGGTGTTGGCGGTGGCGGGATGGTTGGTTCGGGAGGTGGTGCGGGCCGATAGTTGGGCTAAAGCCCGAGATGAGGGGGCGGCTTTTGATCCGTCGGTTAAAACCGACGGCAATATTTTATCGACTGAGACGCGAAACGATCCGGGATTAGCAGACTGGATTGATTCGTCGACTTCGTCGCCTCGCAATGACGGGGCGGCTACCTTTTCGGGGGAGGAGGAAGGGAGCAATGCGCCGCAACTCTTTACTTTTGACCCCAACACCATTGAATACCATGATCTTGTGAGGCTCGGGTTCGAGAGGAACGAGGCGCTCGGCATTATTAAGTATCGAGAGCGGGGGAAGGTGTTCGAGATTCCCGAGGATTTTGCGGCTTGTTTTCAGGTCTCGGAGGCGATGTACCGGAGGTTGGAGCCCTGGATTCGCATCGGGGAGGAGTTTCGGTTGAAACGTTGGGCTGAAGCCCGGAGGGAAGAGGCTCGCGCGAGATCGTCATTGCGAGGTGACGAAGTCGACGAAGGAATCCTGAATCCGGAGAGTGGATTGCTTCGGGCCGAATCCGACGTCGGCGTTCCGATCCCTCGCAATGACGATGTGGGCGGGGTCTCGTTTTCCGGGTCGGAGAGGCCGCTCGTCGATCTCAACACCGCCGACAGCGCCGCGCTGATAGCAGTGAGCGGCATTGGGCCCGGCACCGTCGGGCGGATCATGGAGTACCGCGCGAGGTTGGGCGGGTTTGTCGACGTGAGCCAGCTTGCCGAGGTGCGCGGCGTCACCGAACAGAACTACGAACGGATGATAGAACAAATTTATGTCGACCCCGCTGTAATTCAAAAAATTGATATTAACTTTGCACCCGCAAAATCTCTCGCCTCGCACCCATACATGAGGGCCGAGGCGCTGAGAAAGTTGCTCAAAGAGAGACAATTGAAAGGAGGTTGGCGCACGGTAGAGGAACTTGCCCAAGACGATATTTTTACTGCGGAAGAGCTTGCGAAGCTCGGCCCTTACCTTATTTTCAATTAAAAAACACTTAAAAAACGACAACAAAATGATCATCATGCCGATAAAAGAGGGCGAAAACATCGAACGCGCTCTCAAGAAATTCAAAAGAAAATACGAACGCACCGGTGTGCTCAAAGAGCTACGCCGCCGTCAATACTTCTCGAAACCGTCGATCGACAAACGCAAAGCGATGCAGCATGCCGTCTATGTGGAGGCTATGCACCGCAACGAAGACGAATAGGCCGGAGCCGGGCCGGAACGCCGGCAACATACAATGGAGCCATCTCTTGATAAAGGGGTGGCTTTTTTATTTAACCAGGTTGGATTCCCGGAGGAAATCTGCCGTAGACCGTCGGTTAAAACCGACGGCAATATTAAGTTTGACGTAAAAACTATCTCACCCCCTTTTTTTTCCGTTTGGGCGGGCGGAGCGGCGGGGTTTCGCAACTTATTTTCGTATATTTGTGTGGATAGTCTGACCTGTGAAATGGATGGGGTTCCCGAAGAAAAATAACACACTGATAATCAACGCACTGCTGGCTGTGGTGGTGTGTTTGGTCATTAATTTCTCATACCTGCTCGCAGTTCGCGAACAGGACAGGCGCGAGTACGAGGCCACACAGTGGCTGCGAGAGATAGAAAGCATGCCCTCGAAAACGGGTGTGCTGCGTGTACACAAAGACGGATATGGATATGTTTTGGTCGACGTTCCGCGGCCGGCCGTCATCGACTCCCTCGCGGACTCACTCACCGTTGCTCCAAATGCCGACACACTTGCCGACACACTCGCCGTGCCCCCTCCCATCTACGACAGCATCCACGTTGGGGCGAGAGACGTGGGCCGCCTGTCACTCGATGACGGCGACACGCTCAGAGTGGTGGTGGGCGGAGCGCGCAGACCCGGCGCAAATCCAGTGATGATAAGGGTACTCGAGGTAAACGGCGGGAGATTCGACTACGGAGAGCGGTTCGACCATCCGAGCGAGAGCAGGGAGATGGTGTTGCAGATCGCTTTCTATCTGCTGTTCTCTTTCGTACTGCTCACCGTTATGACGACCGGAGCCGCGCGAAACGCCTCAATCAGGTTCTACCTCACGCGCGCCGCCTACTGCATACTCATAGCCGTGGTGCTGTGGTTTCTCATGCCTGTGGAGCAGCCCCGATCGGATACCATAAGCATAATGGCCGTGATCCTCAAAGAGGGATTTTTTCCGGTCGACATAATGATAATCATGATCATGAAGTGTTCGTTCGCGCTCGCCTTCGCGCTGCTCTACGGACGCACCTATCAACTTATATGGCAACGCGAGGGGATCATGCTCGAAAATGAGCGCCTCAAGAGCGAGAATCTGCGCAGCAGGTATAACACCCTCGTGGGGCAGATCAACCCCCACTTTCTGTTCAACTCGCTCAACTCGCTCTCAGCGCTCGTGCGCGAGGGCAAGGAGGAGGACGCGGTGAGTTACATCGACAGGCTGAGCGATACGTTCCGCTACACGATCCGCAACGAGGCCGACACAACCACCACCCTCGGCGAGGAGTTGGAGTTCGTGTCGGCATACAAGTATCTGTTGGAGGTGCGCTACGCAGAGAAGCTCTTTATCGACATTGAGGTCGAGCCCGAAAAGCTGGGGTGGAGGCTGCCCACGTTCTCGATCCAGCCGCTTATCGAGAATGCCGTCAAGCACAACGTCATTACGCGCGCCCGGCCGCTCCACATCTCGATCCGCACCGAAGGTAACCGCCTCGTGGTGTCGAATCCCATAAACCCTAAGATAGACCCCGAGAACGGCACCGGAATAGGGCTGGCAAACCTCGACAACAGGTGGCTGCTGCTCACCGGACAGGGCATCGAGGTGAGAAACGACGGTAAAACATTCTCGGTGGCGCTGCCATTCTGCGGCCACGGCCACGGTGACTTTACAGATGCCGACCTGTCATGAAAGTATTGATAATAGAGGACGAAACCGCCGCCGCGCGCAATCTTGTGGCGATAATCGGGAAGGTGATCCCCGAGGCGCAGGTGGTGGCGATGCTCGAGAGCGTCGAGGAGAGTGTGGAGTGGTTCGGCACCCATCCGTGCCCCGATCTGATGTTGGTGGACATACATCTGGCCGACGGAGAATCGTTCCGCATATTCGAGCGGGTCGACGTGGCGTGCCCCGTGATCTTCACCACGGCTTACGACAGGTACGCGCTCGAGGCGTTTCGCGTCAACAGCATAGACTATCTGCTCAAACCCATCAAGGAGGAGGAGGTGAGGCGCGCAATGGAGAAGCTACGGCGCCTGTCGCGCAGTGAGATCGCCGCACGTAAACAGGGTATCGCCGAGGCGGCCAGGGCGCGCGACGAACAGAAGATGTTCCTGATCCCTATGCGCGACAAGATCATACCGCTGCGGGTGGCCGACGTGGCTTTTTTCCACACCGTCGACGAGAAGGTGCGCGCAACCGACCACTCGGGAGTGTCGTACCCCATGGATCGCAGTCTGGAGAGGTTGACGAAAATCCTGTCGGAGGGCGATTTTTTTCGCGCCAACCGGCAGTTCATCGTTGCGCGCGAGGCGATCGCCGACATCAACGTGTGGTTCGGTAACCGGCTGTCACTCAACCTCAAAGTAAAAACCCCGGAACGCATAGTCATCAGCAAAGACCGAGTGCCGGAGTTTAAGCGCTGGTTCATGGAGGGTTGACAGGCGCGTTTTGCCGTTTCACCCGACTGCCGGTGCGCATCGGCGCGGTTTTACATACTTTTGCTGTCGGAAATTAATCGACTTGTAAAACCGTATTATGAGAAAATTGCTCCTTGCGATAATTGCGACGGCCCTCGCTGCCGGATATGCCAACGCTCAAAGACGCTCGACCGTCAACGGTGTCGTCGCAGACGCCGATACCCACAGTATCCTTATCGGGGTGGTCGTAGAAATGGCCCCCGTGAGCGACACCACCAAATCTACCGTCGTCGTGTCAGGCGCAGGGGGCGCTTTCTCGATGGGCCTCAACCGCGAAGAGCATCGCCTAAGAGCCTCCCTGCTGGGTTACGAAACCGTTCGCCGCAGCGAAAACATAACCGAGGCGAGGCAAACCCTCGACACGATATACATTCGTCAGGGGATCGTCATCGACGCCGTTGTCAAGCAGGCGGTGGCGATGCGAACCTCGATCTCGGGCGACACCATAATATACAACGCCGACTCTTACAAGGTGGCGGCTGACGCCAACGTGTCGGGCTTGTTGGAGAAGATGCCGGGCATAAGGGTCGACGGAGGCACCGTGGAGGCACAGGGCGAGGCGGTGAGAAAGGTACTCATCGACAACCGCGAATTTTTTGGCGACGATGTTGCCGCGGCCATCTCGTCGCTCCCGGCCGAGGCGGTGAAGAACATCGAGGTGTTCGACAAACTCTCGGACAACGCAGAGTTCACCGGCATAGACGACGGCGAGGGATACAAAGCCATCAACATCGTCACCCGCGAGTCGATGCGGCAGGGGATCATGGGGCAGGTGTCGGCAATGTACGGTGCCGAACCACCAGAGAACAGCAGCGAGAAGTGGCACCACTACGGACTGGCGGGCGGAAACGTCAACATATTCAACGGCGACGCAAAGATCACCATAGGCGGTACGATCAATAACCTCAACGAACGCCACTTCACGAGCCACGATATTCTCGGCGCGGGCGACGACGACGGGATCGCGAAGGTGGGACGGCTGCAACTCAACTACATCGACGAGTTGGGCAAGCGCAACCAGTGGAAGGTAGACGCCTCGTACAGCTTCAACGCCACGGACGCCAATGCCAACAGCTCGGTAGAACGCGAATACTACGCCTCCGACGACGCACTCTACCGCAACTACGCCTCTGGGTCGTGGCGAAACACATTCAATCAGGGACACGCCTTAAACGGACGCATAGACTTCAAGCCCAACCAGTACCACGAACTGCGTATCCGTCCCCAGCTCAGGTTTCAGGGCAACAGGGGCGACAGGAGATCGAACGAGGTTTACTATCCGGTCGACGGATCGGCCCCCATTGCACTCGAAAACTGGAGCAACAGCGACCAAAACGGCTGGTTGGTGGGGCTGAACGCGAATTACCGAGTGAGATTGGGCAAACCGGGGCGCACTCTGTCGCTCTTCTTCAACACCATGTACGACCCCGACGACCGGCGGGGAGAAAGTTACTCCGAGAGGCAGGAGATTGATCCGGCGACGGGCAGGCACGTCTACATACGCCAGTCGACCCCGTCGTTCAACTACGACTTCAACATCGGGGGAGGTCTTACCTACACCGAACCCGTGAGCGACCACTCGCTCGTGAACTTCGATTACAGCCTGCGGTACAGCTACTCCGATCAGGACAGGAAAGCCTATCTGTGGGACACCATGCTCGAGCAGTATGCCACCGATCCCGACGCCGACCTGTCGGGTGTCTACAACAGCGGATACACCACTCATCGCGTGGGGCCGGGTTACAGAATGCAAAAAGGTAAAACGACAATCTCGGCCGGCGTGTTCTACCAGTACTCCTCACTTGAGAGCAACCGCGTGCTGCCGCGTGTGTACGACCTGCGCCAGGACTTCAACAACATCACCTACTCGGCGATGATAAATACACAGTTCACGAGCGGCACGTCGATCCGCGTGTTCATCAACTCGATGACGCGCAACCCGTCGGTGTTCGACCTTCAGGATGTGGTCGACATATCGAATGTGCAGAATATCACCAAAGGCAATCTCAACCTGAGACCATCCTACGGCAATATGTTCATGGGGTGGTTCGTGTTCCCCAACATAGAGAAGGGGCGCACATTTTCGATCAACTTGGGCGGCAACTACACTACCAACGCCATAGTCAACCGCACGATACGCGAAAGTCCCGGATACCAGATAACCGACGCCGACGGCAACGTGATAGAGACGCTCGACGCCGTGGGGCGCTACTCCGAGTCGATAAACATGGACGGGCAGTGGTCGACACGCATCGGAGTGGGTTACGGATTCCCCGTGTCGTGGCTGCGCTCGAACCTCAACCTCGATGCCGGCATGTCGTACAGCGAAACCCCGTCGCAGTTCGGGAAGTGGAGCGGCGGAAGCATCGACAACGTGGCATGGACAACCAACTACTCGCGCGTGATGAGCCCCGAGGCCGAGATCACTTTGGGCAGCAACATATCGGAGAAGGTAGACTTCCGCATACAGTACGAGATTGGCTACAACCGCGTCCGCAACTCGGGCTTCACCCGCAGCGACAGCGAATACCTGCAACAGGAGATCGACCTCGACTTCAAGTTCGTGCTGCCGGCCAACTTCACCATAGCCGGTAACGCCGAGTGGAGCAGCTACAAGTCGGTGAGCGGACAGGACTTCAACCGCGAATTCGTGATCGCAAACGCCGCGATAGGAAAGAAAGTGCTGCGCAGCCGTCAGGGCGAGATCAGCATCTTTGCCAACGACATATTCAACCAGAATGTCAGCTTCAGACGAAGCGCGCAAGCTCAGTATATCCAAAACCAGACCAACATGGCCATCGGACGTTACATAGGGATCAAGTTCACCTGGAACATCCGCAAGTTCGGCA
>DBDQ01000023.1:0-2344 GCA_002293665.1 Alistipes sp. UBA928
GTTGATCGGGTGCATCCCGAACACCTCGCGCAGATCCGCCTCGCCCACCGAGAAGTTCATGAACCACCCCTGCCCGTAGAGCCACAACAGGATGAACCCGCCGGCGAAAGCCACGAACACGCCCGAGAAGTGGATCAGCGAGGCGGTGACCGATCGAAACTGGAAGTAGAGAATCAGCAGAATCAGCAGCAGGCTCAGTGGAATTACGATCGAAAGGCGCTTTGTCGCGCGCGCCTGTTGCTCGTAGTTGCCCGCGAATTTGTAGGAGACTCCGGCGGGCAGCGTGATCTCGCCGCTTGCCAGCTTCGCGCGCAGCACCGCGTCGGCCTCTTCCACCACATCGACCTCGGCCGCCCCTTCGGCCTTGTCGAAGATCACGTAACCGACAAGGAAAGTATTCTCGCTCTGGATCATCTGCGCTCCTCGCGCGTACTCGATGTCGGCCACATCACCCAACGGAATCTGCGCGCCGGTGGCTGTGGGCACAATCAACTGCGCCAACTCTTCGGGCGAGTCGCGCAGTTCGCGCGGATAGCGCAACCTCACCGGAAACCGCTCCCGACCCTCGACCGTGGTGGTGAGCGTCATCCCCCCGACAGCGGCTTCGATCGTCTCCTGCAAATCGGCCACCGTGATTCCGTGTCGCGCCATTCGCCGTCGGTCGAGTTTGATCTCGATGTAGGGCGCGCCCACCGCACGGTCGTAGAACACAGTCGATGGCACAACCGAGGGCACCTCCTTGAGCGCCGCCTCCAACGCCCGCCCGCCCTGTTCGATCGCCTCCAGATCGGGCCCGTAAATCTTCAGCCCCATCGGCGCACGCATGCCGGTGGAGAGCATCACCAACCGCGCCTCGATGGGCTGCAGCTTGGGCGACGAGGTGAGCCCCGGCAGGTGCGAGGCGTTCACGATCTCCTGCCAGATGTCGTCGGTCGAGCGGATGTGGTCGCGCCACTGACGCACATACTGCCCGTCCACCTTTATCCGCCGCCCGTTCTCGTCCAGCGCGTATTCGGGCTTGTAATTGATCGTATTTTCGAACATCTGCACGGGCGCCGGGTCGAGCGCCGAGTTCACGCGGCCCCACTTTCCGACGGTGCTTTCGACCTCCGGAATGGCCGAAATGCGACGATCGAGCGTCTCGATATACTCCAGATTCTGCGCCACGCCGGTGTGGGGCATCGAGGTGGGCATCAGCAGGAACGACCCCTCGTCGAGCCGCGGCATGAATTCACGTCCCATTCCGCTCCATGCCCACACCCCCAGCGCCACTGTCACCACAGGCACCAGCATAAACTTCCACCGGTTGGCCAAACACCAACGCAGGATACGTTCGTAGTATATCACCAGCAACCACAACACGCCCAGGATCAGCCCGATGGCCACGACCACGAAGACGAGGTTTAGCGCCAGCCCCTGCCGCGTGCCGATGGGCAGCCACTTCACCGTCAGGTAGACGACCGCCGCGGCCAACACCCCGATCACAATCCAGCGATGCACCCGCCGCGAGATTTTCGGCAGCCATCCTTTGATCCGGAAGACAAAGTAGGCCAACGTCGGCAACACCACCATGCCCAACACGAACGAGGCGACCAGTGCGAAGGTCTTGGTGTAGGCCAGCGGTTTGAAAAGTTTCCCTTCCTGCGCCTCCATGAAAAAGACGGGCAAAAAACTGATGATGGTCGTCAGCATCGCCGTCGCCACCGCGCCCGACACCTCGCCCACGCTACGCCCGATCGACTTCACCAGCGACTCATTCTTTTCGCCTGTCTCCAGATGGCGGATAATGTTCTCCACCAACACCACCCCCACGTCGACCATCACCCCAATGGCGATCGCTATTCCGGAGAGCGCCACGATGTTGGCCTCGACGCCCGTAAGGCGCATCACGATAAACGTGGTCAGCACCGCGATCGGTACGAGCGACGAAATCACCGCCGAGGCCCGCAGGTTGAACACCAGCACGATCACCACGATGATGCAGATCAGAATCTCGTGCGACAGGGCCGTTTCGAGCGTACCAATCGTCTCGCGAATCAGTCCGCTCCGGTCGTAGAACGGCACCACCGTCACTCTCGACACCCTTCCGTCCTCCAGAGTTTTCGAGGGCATCCCCACCTCCATCTCGCGGATTTTCGCCTTCACCCCCTCGATCACCTCCATCGGGTTCGCCCCGTAGCGCGCCACCACCACGCCGCCGACCGCCTCGACCCCCTCCTTATCCAATCCTCCGCGCCGCGTGGCCGGGCCCAACGTCACAAACGCCACATCGCAGACACGAACCGGCACTCCGCCCGTCACCGTCACCACCGCCTGTTCAATATCCTCGATGTCGCGAATATAC
>DBDQ01000023.1:2457-2727 GCA_002293665.1 Alistipes sp. UBA928
GCCGCCGATCGAGGCGACCTCGGCGACCCCGTCTGCCGTCGCGAGCGAGTACCGGGCATAGAAGTCCTGCACCGTCCGCAGTTCGTCGGGATCCCAGCCGCCTGTGGGTTCGCCTGTGGCCGGGTCGCGCCCCTCCAGCGTGTACCAGAACACCTGGCCCAGAGCCGTCGCGTCAGGCCCCAGCGCGGGTTGCACTCCCTCGGGCAGCGTTCCGGCGGGCAGCGAGGCAAGCTTTTCGAGAATCCGCGAGCGGCTCCAGTAGAACTCCAC
>DBDQ01000093.1:0-293 GCA_002293665.1 Alistipes sp. UBA928
GTGAACTGCTCGCGGGCTACCACGAAACCCGCCGGCGCCCAAAGCGTCTCTCCGCGCAGCCGGGCATGGACTTCGAGCAGCATCTCGCCTGTGTGGGGAGGAGCAGCGGGAATGTCGAGCCGGTCGCCGGAAAGTACCGCACGGCCCGCGTCGACGGGCACACCGTCGCGCAGGTAGCGGTAGTCGTAATCAAACTCATCGAGCGCGGTGAACCAGTGTTTGTTCTTTAGCCGCACGCGCCTGTCTTCTCGCGTGAAGTCGATGTATTCGTAAACCTTCTGCACCTCGTAGTA
>DBDQ01000093.1:329-518 GCA_002293665.1 Alistipes sp. UBA928
TCGCCTCCGTAGGCCCAGAACTCATCGGGCCCGAGGGCGAGCGGCGTCCCCGGGGCGGGATGGCGCTGGGGCGAGCCGTCGATCTTTTTCGCCAGACCGTGATCCGTCCACTGCCACACGGCGGCTCCGGCGATGTCTTCCCTCGATTCGAACACGTCCTGGTAGTCTTGCAGATTGCCCACCGAGTTG
>DBDQ01000093.1:584-11791 GCA_002293665.1 Alistipes sp. UBA928
TCGGAGACCGAGCGGTCGGAGTCGAAGAAGACTAGGCGCGTCGGATCGAGAGCGCGCACGGTGTCGGCCATCGCCCGCGCGTTGTCGCCTCCGGCCGCCTCGTTGCCCAGCGACCATATTATAATCGAGGGGTGGTTGCGGTCGCGCCGCACCATCGACATGGCGCGGTCGACGTGGGCAGCCCTCCAGTCGGGGTTGTCGCCCAGCACGCGATTGCCGATGCCGTAGCCGTGGCTCTCGTTGTTGGCGTCGGTCATCACGTAGAAACCGTAGCGGTCGGCAAGCTCGTAGAACAGCGGCACAGCGGGGTAATGGGAAGTGCGGATCATGTTGATATTGGCCTGTTTCATGAGCCGCAGGTCGGTTTCGAGCGTCGCGCGGTCGACCGATCGGCCGGTACGCGGGTGGTGTTCGTGGCGGTTGACGCCTTTCAGTTTCACGGGCTGTCCGTTGACGTAAAACACCTCGCCACGCACCTCGGCACGGCGCACACCTGTGTGAAAACTAAAACTCTCGACCACCTCGCGTCCCTGCCGCAGCGTGATGTCGACCTCATAGAGATGTGGTTTCTCTGCCGACCACAGGCGCGGGTTCTCCAGAGTGGTACCGACCGCCAGTTCGGCGGTGTGGCCCGCACCCACCCTGCGCAGCGCAGCGCTCATGAATTTGTCCACCTGTCGGCCGTTGCGGTCTTCGCCCCTGAGCACCACCTCCACCGAGATGTTACCGGCCTGCCTGAGCGAGGCGTTGCGAACGCTGAAAACTGCCCGGAATTCGGCCGACGAGAAATCCTCCGACGGCTCGGCCACCAGCGTGTAGTCGGCGATGTGCACTGCTGGGCGCACCCACAGTTCCACGGGCCGGAAGATGCCGCTCAGTCGCCACATGTCCTGATTCTCGAGGTAGCTGCCGTCGGACCAGCGGTAGACCTCCACGGCGAGGCTGTTGGTGCCGGGGCGCACATGATCCGTGATGTCGAACCCGGCCGGGGCGTAGGAGTTCTGGCTGTACCCCACCCTCTCGCCGTTGACCCACACGTACATGGCCGACTCTACCCCCTCGAAAAGAAGATGGAGCCGGTGGTCGCGCATCGCAGGAGTGACCTCGAACGTCGTGAGGTACGATCCCACGGGATTGCGGTGTTCGTAGCTCGTGAAGTGCTCGGGCGGTGTGCCCGTCACACGCGGCTGATCTCTGAGGAAGGGATACGGGATGTTGGAGTAGATCGGCACTCCGTACCCTTGGGTCTGCCAGTTGCCGGGCACAGCGATCGTACCCCACCCCGACGAGTCGAAATCGTCCCTGTAAAAGTCGGCGGGGCGGCTCTGAGGGTCTTTCGACCAGTGGAATCTCCACTGCCCGTCGAGCGACACGACCTGGCCGCACTCCTCCTCCAATGACGGAAGGGTCAGTGTCGAGTGGTATGGCAATTTGCCCGTGGCTATCACGGCGGGATTTTCCCAGTCGGGCGGGGCCTGTGCCCCCGCGGTGGAGACAGTCAGCGCGATGAGCGCGATAAGGGTAAATAGAGGTTTCATGTATTGCGTCTATGGTTTAGTCTGAATGCAAAGATATGGAAAAAAACGGGAGTGCCGTAGCAATGTGGTGCGAGGCACTCCCGTTTCTGAGCGATTCGTCGGGTACAGGCCTCCTGTTAGTAAACAGGAGTTCCGTTGGCCTCGGCGGGCCAGCCCGGGTTCTGATAGATCGGCGAGGAGGCCACGTCGCTGTTCTCCGATGCGATCAGGAAGTGTGAGATCGAGATCGGGCTCCAGTAGTGGGCCATCGCCCAGCGGTAGCCGTTGTAGGCGAGCGAGGTGGTGGTCTTCTGATGCACCCTCAGATATTGGCCCAGTGCGGGATCGGAAACCGTGCTCGCGTCGCCTATGCCGTAGGTTAGCAGGTTGGAGATGTCGGCGTACCACTCGCTCATCGGGCCCCACAGTTTGAAACCTTCGATGTGAAACGGGGTCGTGATCATCTGATCCATCGCCCTCCAGCGGCGCAGGTCGGCGTCGCGCATCCCTTCGCCCATAAATTCATTGCGCCTTTCGCGGCGAATGTTATAGAGGGTCGCATCGACGAGCTTTCCGGCGGTGTAGGCGCCCCAGTCGCCTGCAGCTTCTTTGGCCATGTCGGTGGCGGCGATCGTTTTGTTGAAGTCGGTGTCGACGCCGGCTCTTTCGCGAATCGCTTTCCAGTAACCCTCGGCCTTGCCGTCGAGCGATCCGTGGCGCTCGTAGTAAGCCTCGATGTAGTTGAGATAGGCCTCGGCGCCACGGAAGACGATGCTGGCCGTGTAGCCCTGCATGCTCGCGCACAGCGCGGCGTCGTAGCTGAGCCCTTTGCGCAGAGCGTAGCCCGTGAAGTAGTGGGTGTTACCCCCGAGGTTGAGGATGTCGGGCACGGGCTCAACCGGAGTGGCGTGCGTTCCGTCGGGCGAGGGGTAGAGAATGTTGATCTGGCCCGGCTCCTTGATGAAAATCTGGAGACGCGAGTCGCGGTCGCGGCGCACATCGGCAATGTAGTCGTCACCGTGGTAGCCCGAGCCGGCGGCGTAGATGGGCAGCCCGTTGGCCATGAGGAAACTTTCGATCAGCCCGCGGGTGAGCGCGACGCTGCTCTTGCCCGAGTCGACGGCGAGGTTGTTGACTATGCCCAGACCGCGGTCGTACTTCCGCCACAGCAACACTTCGCCGTAGTTCTTGAGGTCGATGTCGCCGAACATGTTGAAGTATTCGTTGACGGGATCGGTCGTCGACTGCTGAATGCCCTTGTTGTTGGGCGTGAGCGGAGTAGCGTCGGCCACGATCGCGGCGGAGGCGATGGCCTGGTCGAGGAACCAGTTGATCTCGTTGTCGATAGACCCGCTTTGGTATTGGAAACCGGCGTTGTAATCCTTTGCGGCTCCGGGCCAGTCGGGGCCTCCGGGTACGAATGCCGTTCCTTTGAAGTTTTTCAGCCATGTGCCCTCGTAGAGTGCCACACGCGATTTGAAGATCTGGGCGCACATCTTCGACAGGCGGTTGCGGTTACCGTCGGGCGAGACCTCCTTCATCATTTCGATTGCACGGTCGAGGTCTGCCAGAATGAACCGGGCCACCTCGTTGTGGGGAGCGCGTATGCTTGCGGCCCGCAGCGTCTCCATCTCGTCGGGCATGACGGTCTCCACGATCGGATAGTCGCCCAAATGCATGAGTTTTGTGAAGTAGTTGAACGCCCTCAGGAAGTACACCTCGCCGATGTAGTGCTTGATGTTGTCGGCATTGCCGCTCAGCGAACCCTCCTCGTAGCGGGGCAGCACGGTCGACAGAAAGTAGTTGCACTCGAAGATGTTGGTGAACGACCAATCGCCATCATTACGTCCGTTATCCGACTGAGGGACTCTCCACTGTCCGGGAGTGTAGCGGCTGTCGGCCGTGTTGAGGGTCTGGTTGTCGCTCCGGTTGTCGCGTGCGGGAATGGTTCCGCCGATGGCGTGGGTGGGAATTACGCCGTAGCGCTGGATGGCGTAGGCGGCCAACTGCGACTCCTCGACGAGGAACCCCTCGGGGGTGATGTTCGACAGCGGCTCCCTGTCGAGAAAATCGTTGCAGGAGAAACAGATCGACCCCAGGGCCAAACCCGCTGCAATGTACAAATATTTAGTTTTCATCTTACGTTGTAGGTTTTAGAAAGTTACGTTTATACCCATCGAGAATACCCTTGAGAGCGGGTAGCGGCCCCACTCGACATCGACCGTCTCGGGGTCGAATATCTTGCTCATGCGGCTTATCGTGAAGAGGTTCTCGCCCGACAGGAACACCCTCAACCGGTCGATGCCGATCTGCTCGGTGAGTGCCGTCGGCAGCGTGTATCCGATCTGTAAATTCTTCAGGCGGATATAGGACGCATCCTGCAGATAGCGGGTCTGGGCCTGCTGGTTCTTGCGCGTGTTAAAGATGGGCCGCGGATAATAAGAGTCGAGATTGATGCCCATCGGGCCGTTGGGCTCGTCGCGGAAGTAATCCATGTGGTTGACGAAACCTGTCGAACGCCACTGATCCCAGTCGGGCCCGACGCCCCAGAAGTAGTAAGTACTGTGAAAAATGTCCCTCTTGCCTATGCCCTGGAAGAATGCCCTCATGTCGAAACCTTTCCAGTCGGCGCTCAGATCGATACCAAAGGCGTAGCGCGGGGTCGAGTTGCCGATCACCGTCTGGTCGCCGTGGTCGCCGAGGGTACCGGCACCGGCGTCGATCTTGCCGTCGCCGTTCAGGTCTTTGTACATGATGTCGCCGGCCATCCAGTTCGCACCCAGCGCGTTCTGTCCTCCGTTGGGCAGGCTGGCCAGGTGGGCGTTCATCTCCTCGTGGCTCTTTGCAATGCCGATCGTGGTGTAGCCCCAGATCTCGTACATCCGCCCGTTGGTGCGATAGGTGTCGAGACGCTCCGTGGGGTTGGGATAGCGGGTGACGGTGGTCTGCGAGTCGGAGAGGGTGACGCGCGCCGAGTATCCGAAACCGTTCTTGAGCCTGTCGCGCCACTGGAGAGAAAGCTCGAACCCGGAGGTCTTGAGGTCGGTGTTGTTGGTGCGCGGAACGGCTGTGCCCAGGATCACCGGAAGTTCGGGAGCCGGCCCGATCATGTTGTTGGTGAAACGGGTGTAGAGGTCGAACGTTGCGGAGAGGCGGTTGGTGAAGAAGCCGAGATCGACCCCCACGTTCCACGTGCGGACGGTCTCCCACGTCATAGTGGCGCTGATCAGCCCCGGAGCCGACGAGGTGTTGGGCCTCATGCCGCCCACAAGCCAACTGCCATTCGACGTTCCGTAGGTCATCGTTTGGTAGGTGGGATAGAGCGCCCGTGTATTCTGGTTGCCCAGCGTTCCGTAGGAGCCTCTGAGTTTGAACTGGTTGATGTGGCGAGCCAGAGGTTCCCAAAACTTCTCGCGTGCGATGTTCCAGCCCACCGACGCCGAGGGAAAAAGTTTCCAGCGGTTGTCGGCGCGGAAACGCGACGTGCCGTCGTAGCGCATGTTGACTTCGAGCAGGTAGCGGCCGTCGTAGTCGTAGTTGACGCGGCCGAACACACCCACGGTCGCCCAGTCGGTGATGTTGCCTCCCACGCCCGGCGTCACCGGGTTGCCGTTGTAGTCGGTTCCCGAGGTGATGTCGATCTGGGGCGAGCCGGGCACGATTATGCCGCGGCGCGATGCCATCATGTAGCGCTCCTTGTTTTCTTCGACCTGGAAACCGGCCATCACCTTCATGTTGTGGTTGCCGAGCGAGAAACTGTAATCCGTGTGGACGCTGGGCGAGAAGAAGTTCATTCGCCGCGCCTCCTCGCGCACCTCCGACGAGTTGTTGAACACATAGGGATTACCCGCCACGTCGTGGTTGAAAAGCATCTGGCTGTCGCGGTGCAGGAAGTTGTCTCTGACCCGGTAGTTGAAGTTGGCTATGATGTTCCAGCCCTCCAACGGATGGATGTTCAGTTGTATCTGATAATATTTCTCATCGTTCTGGGTCGTCTGGATACCCCCTTCGCTGAGTCCCAGCGCGGGCGATGGGGAGTCGTAGTAGTAGCCGTTGGGGTCTTTGAGCGGCATGGTGGGCCATGCCTGACGCGCCACGTCCTGGAAAATATTGTCGTTGTACGTCCTCGGCTTCGAATAGTCGGTACGGGTGTAGCGAAGGCTGAACGACAGGTCGGCCCACTTCGACAGAGTGGCGTTGACCTTGGCCGTTCCCGCGTAGCGGCGGTACTTGTCTCTGCCGATCTCCAGAAGTCCGTTTTGGTCGAGGAAATTGCCGGAGAGGTAGAAATTGACTTTCTCGTTGCCTCCCGACACGCTCAGGTTGTGCTCCTGCGACCAGCTCGCATCCTTGAATATGGCCCTGAACAGGTCTACGTTGTCGTTACCAAACTCGTAGCCGTCGCCCCAGAAGACGGGGTTGTTGGGATTGGGAATAACTGTCATGTTGCCCAGTTTCCCCTGCTGGAAGTCGATGATGCGTTGCATTCGCTCGGGGTTGAAGAACTCCCCGACACCCGCGTTACGGCTCGCTTCGTTGAAGTAGCTGGCAAAGGTGTAGGAGTCCATCACCTTGGGCAGGATGATCGGGTCGCTGCGGCGCGCATTGGCGCTGTAATTGATCTGCATCTTGCCGTCGCGGCCTCCCGACTTGGTCGTGATGAGGATCACCCCGAACGGCGCCCTCGAACCGTAGATCGACGAGGCTGCGGCGTCTTTCAGCACCGAGATGTTGGCCACATCGTTGGGGTTGAGCGAGTTGATGTCTCCCTCCATGCCGTCGATCAGGATCAGCGGGTCGCCGTTCGATCCGTCGCTAATGGTGGTCTCACCGCGAATGTTGATCGACGGGGTCGACTCGAAGCTGCCGGTGCCGGTCTTCACGTTGAGACCCGGGGCCAGACCTTGCAGGGCCTGGGTGATGTAGGTCACCGGGCGCGAGTCGAGTTCGTCGGCGCTCAGGGTTGACACGGCGCCGGTGAGGTTCTCCTTCAGCTGTGTGCCGAAGCCCACCACCACGACCTCCTCGATGGAGGTCACCTCGTTCTCCATCACGACATTGAGCGAGGTGCGGCCGTTCACCTGAACGAGTACGTCCTCGTACCCGAACATATTGAAACGCAGTGTACCGTCAGCAGGGACACGGATCGTGAAAGTTCCGCCCACCGCCGTGATAGCCGCGTTGGTGGAGCCTTCCACGATGACGGCTGTACCCACGAGCCCGTCGCCGGCACCGTTGGTCACCCGGCCCGACACGGTCAATATCTGTGGTTGCTGCTGCACGGCCGAAGGGGATGAAGCGGCATCCGTTTCGGCATGGCGGCTGAAGACCACCACCTGGCGGTCGTGGACGGTGTAGTCGGTCGTGGCAGGATCGAGCACCATTGTGAGAATTTCCGATACGGTGGCGCCGTTGGCGATAATGTCCACACGCCTGCTGTCGTCGATCGTGTCGCTGCCGTAAAAGATGATGAACTCGCTCGTTCGCTCGATCTCGCGGAAGACATCCTTGATGGTGGCGCTCTTCATGTCGAGCGACAACTTGGTCTGGCTGTACGATTCGGCCGCCGAGAGTACTCCGCACAAGCTCAACAGCACGAACAACACACCGACCTTGATGATCCCCGAACGGCCGGATACGGAACGCCCTGGGCTGGGATTTGGTCTTGAATGTTTCATTGTTAAAACAGGTTAGATTTTTAAATTATTATTGTTTGGTGAACCATCGTAGTTTTCTACCGCCTGCGAGCGACCGTCACCCCGTCGGCATCGGTCTCACAGGTAATGGGTATGGCTATGGTTATGTATTCCAGCAATCGGTCGATGCCCTGTTGCAGGTCGAGCTTTCCGTTCACCCTCAGGTTGCGCATTTGGGCGGCATCGTAGCGTATCCTCACATTGTAGTGACGGTCGATCCGGGCCAAAAGGCGGTCAAGACTCTCGTCCTGCAACAGCAGGTAGCCGCGAATCCACGACGTGTACTCGTTCACATCGACGTTGCGGATACCGGTCTCGCCCAACTCGCGGTCGTATGAGAAGAGTTGGTCGGGCTCCATCTTGTAGGTTGTCTTGCCTTCGTGGCCCGTTACGTCGACCCTGCCCGACACCAACGCCACCGTCTGCAGCGACTCGTTCTCGTAGGCCGACACGTTGAGAGTCGTTCCCCGAACCACTAAATCGAGACGGTCCGTCCTGATAATAAAAGGACGCTTCTCGTCCTTCGCCACGTCGAAATAGGCCTCGCCCGTGATCCACACCTCCCTCTTGTCGTCGCCGAACACCGAACGGTAGAGCAGCCTGCTGCCCGAGTTGACCCATATCTTCGTACCGTCGCTCAGGGTCAACACCGCCATCTTTCCGTAGGGCACCATCAGCAGGTCGAGTTCCTCGCCGTTCTCCTTCTTCGGCGCCAATTCGCGCGAGTTGACCGCCGGATGTCCCCTGTCGTCGTAGACCACCTCGGCACTGTCGGTGGGTACGTTTACGCTTTGGTCGCCCGAACGCAGCACAACGTCGCCCGTTCTGGGATCGTAATCCTCACCGTCTTGCAGAAGTATCGACATGTATTTCTCCTCGCCACGCCGTTCGCCACCGTCGAACCACACCACAAGCCCGATAACCGCCGCAGCCACCGCCGAGAACGAGACCGCCCACGTCCGGAGCCTTCGCGGCGAGAAGAACCGGCGGGGATTTTTTTTAATGGTTTCACGCTTTATGTTTTTCCACATTTCCTCTCTTTCGGCGCCCGACAGCAGGGACACCTCCCATCGGATATGCGGATCGTCACTCGATAATTTTCTTATCATAATTTTACTTCACCTCTCTTTGATCGTTTGAATAATGCGTCTGGTCGGCAGCCGTCCTTATTTTGGTTATGGAACGGTGGATCAGGTTCCGTGTCGACTGGTAGTTAATTCCCAACAGTTTCGACACCTCCTCGTATGTGAGGCCGAGCTGGAATCTCAGGTACAGAGCCTCCTTTTGTCTGGCGTTGAGTACCGACAGGGCCCGTTTCAACTTCACCCCCGTTTCGGCATCCTCGGGCGAGTTCCCCTCGTGCAGGTAGTATCCGGCGGCGAGGAACGGAAGGTCTTTGGGCGAGACATAGGTCATGCGCCGGGTCTTCACCAGAGCATTTATTATCGTGTTTTTCAGCGAAACAGCCAGATAGAAACCGGGATTGGTCTTTGCCGAGAGCGAGCTGCGTTTGTTGTAGATATTCACGAACAAGTCCTGCACGCAATCCTTCACCAACTCGTCGTCATTCACCAACTTTCGTCCGTAGTCGTACAACGTATCGACATAGGTATTGAAGAGAGTCGAAAACGCTTCGTCGTCCCTCTGCCTGAACCGATCCCAAATATCGACCATGTCAACAGCCATAAGTGTGCCTTAATATACACTAAAGACAGTTGAGCTGTTAGATTGTACCCCATTAATAACGAAATTATGCACTATATGCTACAAATATCGTGGTTTTTGGGATCCTTAGTATCGATTTTGACCGACCGGACACAGGCGACCTCTTGTTCCTTGGGTTTTGTCTATTATCAAACAAAAATTGTCCGCTTTCTACATTCGTTTGTGTGCCGGTCTCTTAATTTTGCTTGTGGAACTATTTACGCTAAATGTGATTGCCTATGAAATCTACGGGGAGACACGTATTCAGCAGTTCCGCCCGACTCGACGAAATTTTGAATAAGCCGAACTCTTCGCCGGCTATTTTGCGAAGGAAAAGTTTAACTTAAAAAAATCAACTATGAAAAAAAGAATCATTATGGGCCTCACCGGCCTCGTCGTTATGGCCGCTGCTATCACCGCAACACTCACCACCGTTAACGGAACCTCTAACGATTCCGGCCTCCTTTCCCAAAACCTTGAGGCGCTAACTAACGGTGAAAACGCAGAAAAACATGTAAAACTTGTCGATCAAGGATCGCGGTTTGTTTACGATGAGCATGGTCAATATGTTTATAAGGTTTGGTGTTATTGCTATGGAATTGGAGAAGGAACTCTGGATTGTCCATGTTATTAGAACACAGAAGTCAGGGAAGATTTGAATCTTCCCTGACTTACAATCATCTAAAATCAGATATCTATGAATGTGAAAAGGGCTATGTTGTTGTGGGTTCTGTTAGCCACGGTTGCTTGTGCTGAAAAACAGCCAAACAATGCAGATGTTCTGACTATACGGGTTCAAGTGGCTAACGATGCTGTTGAAAACCCGTTTACGTACTCCCATTATGTAATACTCAACACCCCCGACAATGTAATAATGGGGGAAATAAAAAAAGTGCAAATCATTGGAGGTAATATATATATATCCGATAATCAGCAACGATCTATTTTATGTTTTGACCTTCATGGGAATTTTTTAAATCATCTAAACAGGCAAGGGCGTTCGGATAGGGAATATGTTCGTATAGAAGATTTTGAGGTCAATCCGGACAGCACCATATGCGTGTTTGACAGCGATCAGAAAAAGATCGTAATGTACGATTCCAATGGAAACTTCATGAATTCCCTACATAGCATCAATGGGGCCGCGTTTAAAATGCTGAAGGATGGTTTAATCGCTTATAATCGTGGAAATGGAGTTGCTTCTGTTGATAAAGATACTGATCAATTATTTTTCAATTATGCTTGTGCCCGAGGTAAAGATGTCGAAATCAATGCTGTCCCTTTCGATGATGCATTAGAAGGCAGAAGGTTTTTCTGGGGGCAGACAAAAAACTTTTTTTTCGAATGGGATCGGGAGTTATTTATGTCATCGATGCTGAACAATACAATTTTCAAGATATCCAAGCAAAATGGACAAATAGAACCCTATGTTGTATTTGATATCGAGAACGGGAGTCGTGTAAACAGCAGCGGAGAGGAGTTATTGCAATTCGCCGACGATGTTATGAATGGCAATTCGGCGTCGCCACCATATAATTTTCAAAAGAACAAGAGATTGATGATGATCATGTATAACTACAACCTACAGCCGCATACGTTTGTATATGATGCAGAGACCGGTATGAGTATAAACGGGATCGTGTCTTTCAATAAATACGGACTTCCTTTTTTACCCATTTCATATGTGGACTCGGACGATACTGGTAAAATAATAACGTTGCTGGAGCCCTACGATATCCCATTGTTTTTAAATTTGGCAAAAAAGAATGGACTTGATTCTTCCATACTTGAAGAGTTGCAGCAAAAGACCAATGAAAATGACAATACCATACTTGTCTTCAATGATTGGCCGGTGTCTCTGCAATAACTACATTATAATATGAGAATAATAGTTGCGATATGCGTTCTGTTTTGGCCTCGTGTAAGCAAACGAGGCTGGAACGCGTCGGTAATGGTCGAAGGTCAACTTATGCCGGTATTCATGAATGTCCCCACGAACGATCCTTAGGTTATACCCTACAAAAGGCCTCATATGCTTGAGGCCTTTTGCGGGGTATCGTAGTTGTGATTTTTAAGGATTTTTGTCTGATTTCAAACAAAAAATGTCTATTATCATAGCCCTGTTAATGGATGTGTTCTTAGTTTTGCGGCGTGGAAATACACCCCAAAACCGCACGTTGCCTATGAAAAAACCGCTATTCCGGTAGTGCTGAGAGATGATCGGCAATGCTCCGCCCGACTCGACGAAATTTTGAATTAGCCGAATTCTTCGCCGGCTATTTTGCGAAGG
>DBDQ01000096.1:0-337 GCA_002293665.1 Alistipes sp. UBA928
GTGAACATGCCAGTGCATGCCGGTGATATGGTCGTCGAACACCTGCATGCGATACATACCCACATTCTGCGCGCCCTCCCCGGGCCCAACGGTGTGAACCAGCGGCAGCGTCACGAACCGCCCACCGTCGTGGGGCCAACACTTCAAAACCGGCAACATCGACAACCGCGCGTCGGAGCCCCGCAGCACCACCTGCTGGCACTCGCCCCGTCCGCCGACCCTCCGCGGAAACCATCTCGACATGCCGGCCAGCAGCGGCACGGCACGCATCTTCCCTGCCAACGATCCGCGCGGTGCGAAAGCCTCGCGTAGCACCCCTTCGAGCCGCTCCGAAATT
>DBDQ01000096.1:429-801 GCA_002293665.1 Alistipes sp. UBA928
GGTCGGTGATCTCGGCTATCTCCAGCAAGGGCGACACCGGAGCTGCAATCCGTACCAATTCCCCCTCTCGCTCCAACAAAGCGATGTATGTTGAGAGATTTTTAAACATTGGGAACAAAGGTATGAAACATTTATTACATTTGCGCGTCCTAACGACATAGTTTAAATAACCGTCAAGCCATGCTTACCGCCTCCATGATCGTGGTTTTCGTACTCTGCTATCTCGTAATAGCCTTCGAAAACAAAATTCAGATCAACAAAGCTGCCATTGCAATGATAATGTGCAGTACTCTGTGGACAATGTTTATGCTCTGGGGTGGCTCCGTTCATCCAGGTATGACCCGCGAAGATGTGACGGGCGACGTGTGGAAC
>DBDQ01000096.1:807-5983 GCA_002293665.1 Alistipes sp. UBA928
ATAGTCTCGCTCATCGACCTCAACGGAGGCTTCGATTCCATCACCCGCCGCATCACCACACGCAACAAGGTGCGCCTTGTGTGGATCATCGCCGTGTTGACATTCTTCCTGTCGGCGCTGCTCGACAACATGACCACGACCATCGTCATGATCATGCTGATGCGCAAACTTCTCGCGAACTACAAGGAGCGCTGGGTATTCGCCGGCCTCATCATCATAGCCGCCAACGCGGGCGGTGTCTGGTCGCCGATCGGCGACATCACCACCATCATGCTGTGGGTTCGCGGCAATGTCACCACCGCCGGGTTGGTGTCGACGCTTCTGTTGCCGAGCCTCGTTTCGGTAGTCATTCCCGCCGTGGTCTGTTCGAGGGTACTTCACGGAATCGTCACCGCCCCCGGATACCGCGACGAACTCTCGCACGAGAAACAATATATGACGGGACGGGAGAGCCGGTCGATCATGATCCTCGGAGTCGTGCTGCTGTTGCTCGTGCCCGTGTTCAAGGCTCTGACCGGCCTGCCTCCATACATGGGAATGATCCTTGCGCTGGGAATTATCTGGGTAGTGACCGAGCGAATGTATGACCGGCGGCCCGACATTCCCGTCGAAGACCAGAACCGTGTCTCGAAGGTGATCCGCGAGATCGACATGACCACCATTCTCTTTTTCCTGGGTATCCTTATGGCGGTGTCGGCGCTCGAAGAGGTCGGCGTGTTGGGCGCTTTCGCGGGTTTTCTCGACGGCCGGGTACACAACGTCTATGTCATAAACGTTCTGATCGGCCTGATGTCGGCCGTTGTCGACAATGTTCCGTTGGTCGCGGCCTCCATCGGCATGTATCCGGTCGTCGATCCGGCGGCGGTTGCGGCGAGCGTCGATCCGGCTTGGGCGGCCTATTTTATGCAGGACGGAGTGTTCTGGAAGCTTATGGCATACTGCGCCGGCACGGGCGGCAGCATCCTGATAATAGGTTCGGCTGCGGGAGTGATCGCAATGGGGCTCGAAAAGATCAATTTCATGTGGTACATGCGTAACTTCTCGCTCATGGCGCTGTCGGGTTACGTGGCCGGGGTCGCGACACTCATCCTCGAAGTGATAGTAACGGGAGCGTTATGACATTCAGCCATATTTGGACGAATTTTTGCACACGACCTTAAAAATTGAAACTATGCTGACAATACCCATGATAGCGATCTTCGTCGCCGGCTACATTCTGATAGCGCTCGAGAACAAAATGAAGATCAACAAGGCCGCCGTTGCGCTCATCATGTGCGGCGTGATGTGGGCCGTACTGATGGTGTTTGGTGCCGGTGCCGATCCGTCGCTCACACGGTCGGCGCTGAGTGCCGACGCCTTCGAGGCGATGGCTTCGACGGGCGAAGTGGTGATCTTCCTGATCTGCGCCATGACGATAGTGTCGCTCATCGACACCAACGGCGGCTTCGACTTCATCACGCGACGCATCACCACCCGCAACAAAGTGGCGCTCGTGTGGATCATCGCCCTGCTGACGTTCTTCCTCTCGGCGGTGCTCGACAACCTCACCACTACGATCGTGATGATTATGCTGATGCGCAAACTGCTGGCAAACTACAAGGAGCGGTGGGTCTTCGCGGCGCTGATAGTGATCGCCGCCAACGCCGGAGGAGCTTGGTCGCCAATAGGCGACGTCACCACCATCATGCTCTGGGTGAGAGGCAACATCACGGCTTGGGGACTCGTTTCGACGGTGTTCCTTCCGAGCCTCGTGTCGCTGGTGATCCCCTGCCTGTTCTGTGCACGCATCCTTCACGGCATAGTCACCACTCCGGGCTACGTCGACGAGCGCTCCGACGACCATCCCTGCATCACGGGGCGCCAAAGCCTCGTGCTGCTCATTCTCGGGGTGGGGCTCATAGTGTCGATCCCGGTGGTGAAGGCGCTCACTGGCCTGCCGCCGTGGCTGGGGATGGTGTTTGCACTGGGAGTTATGTGGATCGTCACCGAGGTTATGTACGACCGCCGCCCCGACATCCCCGCCGGCGACCAGAACCGCGTCTCGAGGGTGATCCGCGAGATCGACATGTCCACGATACTCTTTTTGTTGGGGATACTTATGACCGTCTCGGCTTTGGAAGGCGCGGGGATTTTGGGCGGCTTCGCCGGGTTCCTCGATCGTAGCGTCCACAATATATATCTTATGGACACTCTGATAGGGGTTATGTCGGCGGTGGTCGACAACGTGCCGTTGGTGGCGGCCTCGATCTCGATGTATCCGCTGCCCGACGCGGCTGCAGTCGCATCGGCGGCCGATCCCGCCTACACGGCGTGGTTCCTGCCCGACGGCGCGTTCTGGACACTGCTTGCCTACTGCGCTGGCCGCGGCGGTAGCCTGCTTATCATTGGCTCGGCGGCGGGGGTTGTGGCTATGGGTCTCGAAAAAATCAACTTCACCTGGTATCTGCGCCACTTCACCCTGATGGCCCTCACCGGCTACCTCGCCGGCATCCTCACCTTCCTCGCCCAAATGCTCTTCACCGGCAAACTCTGATCCTCCCTTGCAACCTTTCCCGCCCCGACTGTTTTTTTAATAACAGTCGGGGCGCATTCTACATAATTATTATTACCTTTGGCGCGCGAAACTACGAACAATAAATTAAGAATCTAAAATACATCACAGACCGTTATGGCAGATAACACAAAAGAGAGGCTTTTCGACCAGTTCCCGCCGGTGTCGACCGCGCAGTGGGAGGAGGTCATCGCAGCCGACCTCAAGGGGGCCGACTATGACAAAAAGCTGGTGTGGCGCACCGCCGAGGGCTTCAACGTCCGTCCCTACTACCGCGCCGAAGACCTGGCCAAGGTACCTTTCATGGGCTCCGGGCCGGGCGTTTTTCCCTTCGTCAGAGGTACCCGCACAAACAACGCGTGGAGAATACACCAGACCGTGTGCGTGGCCGATCCGCGCAAGGCCAACGCCGAGGCGCTCGCTGCTCTTGACGCCGGATGCGACTCGATCGGTTTCCACATCGAGAGCGACGGCTTCACTGCGGCCGACCTCGACGCACTTCTGAGCCAGATTGTGCTCGGCGCCATCGAGATCGTGTTCGAGGGCCGTGCTATCCGCCGCATCGCCGAGATGATGCTCGCCCGGCTCGACAAACAGGGAGTAGATCCCGATGAGGTGCGTATCCTGTTCGCCATCGACCCGATCGTGAAGAATCTCTCGCTGAAGGGCGAATTCGGCTGTTGCGAGGACGGCTCGAAATGTTTCGCCACCATCGCCGATCTTGCCGCCAAGTGGGAAAAATACAAGCACGTGCGTCTGGTAACCGTGGGCGGCGACAAGTTCAACGCTTCCGGTGCCACCATCGTCCAGGAGTTGGCTTTCACCCTCGCCGTGGGCCACGAATATATGGTAAAGCTGATGGAGGCGGGCCTTTCGCCCGAGCGCGCGGCATACATGGTTCGTTTCTCTATGGCCGTCAGCTCCAACTACTTCATGGAGATCGCCAAGTTCCGTGCCGCACGCATGCTGTGGGCCAACATCGTGGCACAGTACAAGCCGGCCAGCCAGTGTGTGGGCAAAATGTTCGTCCACGCAGTCACCTCGCGCTGGAACCAGACCGTCTACGACCCATACGTAAATATGCTCCGCGGCACAACCGAGGCCATGAGCGCCACGATCGCGGGAGCCCACTCGCTCGAAGTGGAACCGTTCGACGTGTCGTTCGAGACCCCCACCGAGTTCAGCCGCCGCATCGCACGCAACGTGCAACTGCTGTTGAAACACGAATCGCACTTCGATCAGGTGAGCGACCCCTCGGGCGGCTCGTACTACATCGAGACGCTGACGGCGAACATCGCCGAGCAGGCGTGGAAACTCTTCCGCGAGGTTGAGGACAAAGGTGGCTATATCGCCGCCTTCAAAGAAGGATTCATCACCGCCGCCGTCGAGGTCAGCGCCGCCGCCAAAGACAAAGCAGTGGCCACGCGCCGCACGATCCTGCTGGGCGCCAACCAATACCCCAACTTCACCGAGGTTGCCGGAGAGAACGTCACACCGAAGGCCGTGAAACCGGCCGGATGCGACCCCGACTGCAAATGCGCCGAGGGTGGCGAATGCACCTGCGACGACGACTGCGACTGCAAGAACGGCGGCACGTGCACCTGTGGCAAAACGGTCTTGAGGCCCTATCGCGGGTCGATGCCTTTCGAGCAGATCCGCCTCGCCACCGACCGCAGCGGCAAGACCCCCACTGCGTTCATGCTCACGTGCGGCACGTTGGCAATGGCAAGGGCCCGCGCCCAGTTCGCCTGCAACTTNNCAACACCTTCTTCGCAAGCGTCGAAGAGGGAGTGAAAGCGGCTCTGGCAGCGAAGGCTGACATCGTTGTGATCTGTGCGAGTGACGACGACTACGCAACGCTCGCCCCCGAGGCCGCGAAGCTGTTGGCAGGCAAAGCGATCCTCGTGGTCGCCGGCGCCCCCGCCTCGCAGCCCGACCTCGAATCGCAGGGCATCAACCACTTCATTTCGGTGCGCAGCAACGTGCTCGAAACGCTCAAAGGCTACCTCAAAGAACTCGGAATTTAAGACGATCATGGAAAGAGCAAAATTCACAGAACTCAACGCCGCCAACTTCAAAGCGGCCGATATAAATAAAGGTGCCGCCGGAGCGCAGAGCGAGGGCGAAGTGTGGCTAACTTCGGAGCGCATTCCCGTCAAACGCCAGTACACCGAGGCCGACCTCGCAGGTATGGAACACCTGAACTACGCGGCGGGCATCGCCCCGTTCCTGCGTGGCCCGTACAGCACGATGTACGTTATGCGTCCATGGACGATCCGCCAGTACGCGGGCTTCTCCACAGCCGAAGAATCCAACGCCTTCTACCGCCGCAATCTCGCGTCCGGCCAGAAGGGTCTCAGCGTGGCGTTCGACCTCGCCACCCACCGCGGCTACGACGCCGACCACCCGAGAGTAGTGGGCGACGTGGGCAAGGCGGGCGTGTCGATCTGCTCGGTGGAGGACATGAAGGTGCTGTTCGACGGCATTCCGCTCAACCAGATGTCGGTGTCGATGACCATGAACGGCGCGGTACTTCCGGTATTGTCGTTCTACATCGTGGCGGGATTGGAACAGGGCGCCACGCTCGACCAGATGGCCGGCACGATCCAGAACGACATCCTCAAG
>DBDQ01000096.1:6089-6434 GCA_002293665.1 Alistipes sp. UBA928
GCCGACATCGAGCTGGCCTACACTCTTGCCGACGGCATGGAGTACCTGCGGGCCGGGGTAAACGCCGGGATGAGCGTCGATGCCTTTGCACCGCGCTTGTCGTTCTTTTGGGCGGTGGGCATGAACCACTTCATGGAGATCGCCAAGATGCGCGCCGCGCGCCTGCTGTGGGCCAAGATCGTCAGGCAGTTCAATCCCAAGAGCCAAAAGTCGCTCGCCCTGCGTACCCACAGCCAAACCTCGGGTTGGTCGCTGACCGAGCAGGATCCGTTCAACAACGTTGCAAGGACGGCGATTGAGGCGATGGGCGCGGCACTGGGCCACACCCAGTCGTTGCACACCAAC
>DBDQ01000096.1:6467-7136 GCA_002293665.1 Alistipes sp. UBA928
CGACATCTGCCGCGAGGTCGACCCATGGGCCGGTTCGTACTACGTCGAAACTCTGACGAACGAGATCGCCCACAAGGCATGGGCCCTCATCGAGGAGGTCGAATCGCTGGGCGGCATGGCCAAGGCCATCGAGACTGGCATCCCCAAGATGCGCATCGAGNNCGCAAACAGGCGCGCATCGACTCCGGCGAGGAGATCATCGTGGGCCTCAACCGTTTCCGCCTCGCCAAGGAAGACCCGATCGATATTCTCGCCGTCGACAACACGGCGGTGCGCGAAAGTCAGGTCAAACGCCTTCAGGCGCTCCGGGCCGGCCGCGACAACGCCGCCGTTAAGAAGGCGTTGGAAGCGATCACCGAGTGCGCCCGTACCGGGAAGGGCAACCTTCTCGAACTCTCTGTCGAGGCCGCAAGGTTGCGCGCATCGCTCGGCGAAATTTCCGACGCATGCGAGGCAGTCGCAGGCCGCTACAAAGCCATAATTCGTTCCATCTCAGGAGTATATTCATCGGAAGTGAAAGGAGATTCGACATTCGAACATGCCCGCGCCCTTGCCGAGCAGTTCGCAAAGAAAGAGGGTCGCCAGCCGCGCATCATGGTTGCGAAACTGGGCCAGGACGGCCACGACCGCGGCGCGAAAGTCGTCGCCACGGGCTACGCCGACATCGGT